>NZ_JBFAXR010000068.1:0-45770 GCF_040680895.1 Streptomyces sp. NPDC051940
TCGGGGGGGGTGGGGGGGTGGTCGCGTCGGGTGACGATGGCTGCGGTTCGCCTGCGCCCACCCGTGCCGCCCTGCGGCACGCCTGCCCGCAGGCTGCGCGACCCCCGCCCCCGCGCCCAGCGGCCCCGCCGCAACGCTGCGAGCGGCTGACGTCGCAAGGCTGCGTCCGGCTGACGTCGCGAAGCTGCGGTGGCTGACCGCGCAAGGCTGCGTCCGGCTGACGGCGCAAAGCTGCGTCCGGCTGGCGTCGCAACGCTGCGGGCGGCTGGGCCGCCCAGGGGGCGGCACGGGCGGGCGCAGCGGCCCCGCAGACGACAGCGCCCCCGGGACCACGGCGGTGTGCGTGCCCCGCATCGGTGGCGCCCCGGGGCCCCGGCGGTGTGCGTGCCCCGCGCCGTCCAGCCGCCCCGGCCGCCAGGCCGGACCGTGGGGGGCGCCGCCTATGATCGCTGCGGGGAGGGTGCCATGCCGGGGGCGGTGCGGGGTGTGGGTGTTGTCGTGGGTGGGGCGTTCGCGGCCGTGTACGTGCTCGCCGGGGCGCCCCTCGCCCTCGTCGCACTCGCGGTACACCTCGCACAGGTGCTGTGGAAGCCCACCGCCCGCACGCTGCTCGCCGCACAGGCGGCAGCCGGGTACACGGCAGTGGCCGCCACCGACGCGTCCGTCGGCGTACTGGGATTCACCGGGTGCGCAGCGCTGCTCGCCCTGCCGAGGCGGATCGCCTGGCCCGCGCTCGCGGGCGTCACAAGCAGCGCCGCCCTGCTCGGCTCCGTCGACGACACCATCAGCATGGCGCTCATCAGCCTCGTCCTGTACGGACTGACAACCCTCACCCGACGCGCAAGCGAACTGCACGCCGCCCGCCTAGGCCTCGCCGTCGCGGCGACCGCCGAGGAGCGCCTCGCCATCGCCGCCGAACTCGGCGCCGGGCTCGGGCGCGGCCTCGCCCGGATCGCCGCCGGCGCGCAGGCCGCCCTCGCCCGCCCCGACCGCGCGCAGGACGTACTGGCCGAGGTCACCCGCTCCGCCCGCGGCTGCCTCGCCGACGCGCGGGCCTCCGCCGCCGGCTGGCGTGCGATGTCCCTGGCGCCGGAGCTCACCACCGCCCGCGCGATGCTCACCGCCGCCGGGATCGAGGCCGAGGTCCGCTCCGGTCACACCGAGCCGCTCGGCCCCGCGGGCGCGGCGCTGGCCCACGTACTGCGCGAGGCCGTCACCGACGTCGTCGGCCGCGGCACGGCCACCGGCTGCCTGATCGAGACCCGCACCGACGACGGCCGGATCCGGCTGCGGATCGTCAGCGACGGGGCCCGTACCGCCGAGGACGACAGCCTCGGCGACCTGCCGGCCCGGCTCGCGGAGGCCGGCGGCTCGCTGGCCACGGGGCTCACCCCGCAGGGCCGGCCGTACGTCGAGGCCGCCGTCCCGGCGACCCGGCAGCAGACCGGGACCGACGCGGACGACCGTGCCTACCGGCTCTCCTTCGTCCTCCTCGCCACCGTCCTCGCCGGCTTCTGCGTGAAGGCCCTGCTCCAACTCCCCGGCGAGCCCCTGCTGCTGGCGGCGGCCGCCCTCGGCCTCGTGGCGATCGTCGGGCTGCAGCTGTCGTCCGTCCACGGCCGCCATCCCGTGCGGCTCGCACTGATGGCGGGGCTGACGTGGCTGCCGGTGCCGTTCTTCGGGGAGGTGTGGCTGGGGGTGGCCGGCTTCCTCGCCGGCCCGCTGCTGCTGGCGCTGCCCCGCCGGCTGGCGTGGCCGGCGGTCGCGCTGGTGGCGGCAGGCGTCGCGGGGGCCGGCGCCGCGCTGGGGCTGCCGGGCGCCGTGACCGTCAACTACACGGTGTCCACGCTGGTCACGGGGCTGGTGGTGTACGGGCTGCTGCGGCTGGCGCAGATCGTCAGAGAGCTGCAGGAGGCGCGGCAGCGCCTCGCCCGCGCCGCAGTGGTCGAGGAACGGCTGCGCGCCGCCCGCGACCTGCACGACCTGCTCGGGCACAGCCTCGCCGCGATCCTCCTCAAGTGCGAGCTGGCGCGGCGGCTTCCGCCGGAACGTGCCCGTACCGAACTCGAGGACGTCCTCACCATGACCCGGCGCGGGGAGGCGGATCTACGGGCCGCCTCCGGCGGCGTGGTGCGGCTGTCGCTGGCCACGGAGGCGGAGTCCGCCCGCTCGGTGCTCGCCGCCGCGTCGATCGACGCGGCGGTGACGCTGGACCACGGCGAGCTGCCCGAGGACGCGGAGACCGTGCTGGGCGCGGCGCTGCGCGAGGCGGTGACGAACGTGCTGCGGCACAGCGCGGCCACCCGCTGCGCCATCTCGACGGCCCGGCGGGACGGGGACGTGCTGCTGGTCGTACGCAACGACGGCGCGCCCACCGGCGCGGGCGGCCGGCGCGGCTCGTCCGGCATCGGGAACCTGACGACCCGCCTGGCGACGCTGCGCGGGACGCTGAGCGCGTCGGCGTCACAGGACGGCTGGTTCGTCCTTGAGGCACAGCTGCCCGCACCGGTCGTCCGGGCGCTCCCGGTCGGCTGACCCGGGCGCTCCCCGTCAGCCGACCCGGGCGGCGATGACCCGCGCGCAGTCCAGCGAGTCGGTGTGCGTGGTGTCCACCTCCAGGTCGTAGACCACACCCTGGTGCACGAGCTCCGCCTGCTGCTCCGCCATGCCGGGCGCCCGGTCGCCGCGGGCGCTCTCGCGGGCCGCCGCGACGGAGGCGTCGCACCGGACGCCGACCCACAGCACGTCCAGCCCGCGCAGGGCCGTGCGCCACCGCTCCTGCGACGCGGCCCCGCCGAGGAAGACGTCGTCCACGATGACGGGCGCCCCGGCCCGGGCCATGGCGGCGACGCCCTGCATCCACGCCGCCTCCAGCCTCCGGAACTCGTCCCCGATGCTCACACCGCCGTCGTCGGCGAACCCGATCCCGGTGTCGGTGGCCTGCATGGACGCGGGCATCGCGTCGATGAGCGAGTCGATGGCGGCGGCGAGCCACGGCTGGTCGAGCACGGTCTGCAGCGATCTCAGGAGGCGGGACTTGCCGGAGCTGGAACCGCCGTTGAGCACGATCACTTGAGTTGTCACGGGGCCACGGTAAAGGCGTCGCGGCCCGATCCCGAACCGGTTTCCGGCCCGAGCCCCGAGCGGCCTCAGATCCAGCCCGCCTCCGACGCGATCCGCACCGCGTCCGTGCGGTTGCGGGCGTTGAGCTTCGTGACGATGCCCGTGAGGTAGTTGCGCACCGTGCCCGCCGAGAGGTGCAGGCGGGCCGCCATCTCCGGGGCCTCCGCGCCCTCCGCGGCCAGGCGCAGGACGTCCGTCTCGCGTGAGGTGAGCGGGTTGTCCGCCAGGTCCCACGCCGTGACCGCGAGCGACGGGTCGAGGACGCGCTCGCCGGCGACGACCCGGCGGATCGCCGCCACGAGGTCCTCCGGCGGGGCCGTCTTCAGCAGGAAGCCGTCGACCCGCGCGGCGAGCGCCCGCCGCAGATGGCCGGGTTTGCCGTACGCCGTGAGCATCAGGACCCGGCAGCCGGGGAGCCCCGAGCGCAGCCGCGCCGCCGCGTCGAGGCCGTCGAGCTCCCCGGGCATGTCGATGTCCAGGACGGCGACGTCCGGCCGGTGCACGAGCGCGGAACTCACCGCCCCCGCACCGCTGTCGACGGTGTCGACGACCTCCAGGTCGTCCTCCAGCCCCAGCAGCGCCGCCAACGCGCCCTGGATGACGCGCTGGTCCTCGGCTATGAGTACGCGGATCACGGAGCCATCGTAAGCAGGGAGCCCCCGGCGGCGTCCGCGACGTCCGTTTCATGACGAGGTCATAGCCAGGTCAGGAGGACGTCCATGTCCCCGCGCGCCGCCCGCCGGAAGGCTTGGGGGCATGAAGACGGACGACGCAGCCACCCGCACCGACGACAGCGCAGCCACCCGCCCCGACGCAAGCGCGGTCACCCTCACCGACGTAAGCAGGGTCTACGGCAGAGGCCAAGGCGCCGTGGCCGCCCTGCGCGAGGTCAGCCTGGCGATCCCGCGCGGCAGCTTCACCGCCGTGATGGGCCCCTCCGGCTCCGGCAAGAGCACGTTCCTGCACTGCGCGGCCGGCCTGGACACGCCGACCGCCGGCAGCGTACGGCTCGGCGGCACCGAGCTGACCGGCATGAACGAGACCCGGCTCACCGAACTCCGCCGCGACCGCGTGGGCTTCGTCTTCCAGGCGTTCAACCTCATCCCGTCCCTGACGGTCCTGGAGAACATCACCCTCCCCCTGCGCCTCGCCGGCACCCGTCCCGACCGGGCGTGGCTGGACGCCGTCCTGCACCGGGTCGGCCTCCAGGGCCGCACCGGCCACCGGCCCGCCCAGCTCTCCGGCGGCCAGCAGCAGCGCGTGGCCGTCGCCCGGGCCCTCGCCACCCGCCCCGAGGTCGTCTTCGGGGACGAACCCACCGGCGCCCTCGACACGATGACCGCCCGCGACGTGCTGACGCTGCTCCGGGAGATCGTCGACGAGATGCGGCAGACGGTCGTCATGGTGACGCACGACCCGGTGGCCGCCTCGTACGCGGACACCGTGCTGTTCCTGGCCGACGGCCGGATCGTGGACTCGACCGAGCGCCCGACGGCCGACAAGGTCGCCGAGCGGATGACCCGGCTGGGAGCGTGGAAGTGATGAGGAGCCAGGGGATTCTGCACTTCGCGCTGCGGTCGCTGCGCCACCGCAAGGCCGGCTTCGCCGGCGCGTTCGTCACGCTGATGTGCGCCGCCGCGCTGATCACCGCCTGCGGCATGCTGCTGGAGACGGGGCTGCGCGGCAAGGTCGCACCGGAGCGCTTCGCCGGTACGTCGGTGGTCGTCGCGGGCGACCAGTACGTCCACCAGACGGTCGTGAAGAAGAAGGGCAAGAAGAAGCACAAGGCCAAGCAGATCGCCGAACGCGCCTGGATCCCCGCCTCCCTCGCCGGAGAGCTGCGGACCCTGCCCGGCGTACGGAAGGTCGTCACCGATGTGACCTTCCCGGTCTACCTGGCGGGCGGCGACAAGGCGCAGGGCCACGGCTGGGACGCCGCCGTCATGACCCCGTTCACCCTGGCCGAGGGCCGCGCCCCGGAGCGCGGCGGCGAGATCGTCGTGGACGCGGGGCGCGGGGCGCGGGTCGGCGACCGGATCCGGGCGCTGACCGGCGCGGGAGCGGCCACGCTCCGGGTCGTCGGGGTCACCGCGCAGGCCCTGCCCAGTGAGCGGACCCTCTTCTTCGCCCCCGCCGAGGCCACCCGGCTCGCCGGGCGGCCGGGACAGGTGAGTGCGATCGGGGTCTTCCCGGCGGGCGCGGCCGACGGGGCGGCGTTCCAGGAGGCGGTCAGGGGCAGCAAGGCCCTCGTCCACACCGGGGGCGACCGCGGAAAGGCGGAGTTCCCCGGTACGGAGCAGGCCAGGATCAAGCTGATCAGCCTGGGCGGGGCGCTGGGCGGTACGTCGCTGCTGGTCGCCGTCCTCGTCGTGGTCGGCACCTTCGCCCTCACCGTGCAGCAGCGGCAGCGGGAGATCGCGCTGCTGCGGGCCGTCGCCGCCACCCCGCGGCAGCTGCGCCGGCTGCTGGGGCGCGAGGCGCTGATCGTCGGCGCCGTCGCGGGTGTGCCGGGTGTGGCCGCCGGCGTCGGGCTCGGGCAGTGGCTGCGGTCCCGGTTCGTGGAGCTGGGCGCCGTGCCCGAGCATCTGCACCTGGTCGTCAGCCCGTTCCCCGCGGCCGCCGCGCTGGGCGCCACGCTCCTCGCCGCCTGGGCCGCCGCCCGGCTCACCGCCCGCCGCGCGGCGCGGATCCGGCCCGTCGAGGCACTGGGCGAGGCCGCCCTGCCCACCGCCCGGGTGCCGTGGCCCCGGCTGGTCGCCGGTCTGCTGGCCGCCGCGGGCGGGACCGTCCTCACCCTCGTGCTGTCGTCGCTGGACACCGAGGCCGCGTCGAGCCCGGTGACGATGCTGACCGCCCTGGTGTGGACGGTCGCCGTGGCCCTGCTCGGGCCGCTGCTGGCGCGGGGTGCCGCCGGGGTGCTCGGCGTACCGCTGCGGGCCTCGCGGACCGCCGGCCATCTCGCGGCGGCCAACCTGCGCACCGGGGCGCGGCGGCTGGCGTCCGTCGTCACGCCGCTCGCCCTGCTCGTCGGGATGACCTGCACGATCCTCTTCGTACAGACGACCATGGGGCACGCCGCCCGCGAGGAGGCGGCCGCGGGCAACCGCGCCGACTACGTGCTCGGGCCCAGGGTCCCGGCCGCGCAGGCGGACGCGCTGCGGGCGACCGAGGGCGTCTCGGCGGTCACCGAGGTGCTGCGCACGACGGTACGGGCCGGGCTGACGAAGTACTCCGTCCAGGGTGTGACGCCGCGGGGCCTGGACCGCACCTCCGACCTCGGCGTGACCGCCGGCTCCCTGAACCGCCTGGCCGCGGACACGCTGGCCGTCAGCGCGGGCGCCGCGTCGCGCCTGGGCGTCGGGGTGGGGGACAGCGTGCGGCTCACGCTCGGGGACGGGACGCCCGTCGCGCTGAAGGTCGTCGCGGTCTACTCCCGCGGGCTGGGCTTCGGCGAACTCACCCTCGACCACGCGCTGGTGGCCCGGCATGTCGACGATCCGATGAGCACGCTGCTGGTGGCCGCCCCCGGGCTGTCCCGCGCGGAGGTGTCGCGTGCCGTGCCCGGCGCGACGGTCATGGACTGGAGCGAGGCGGTCGCCTCGGCGGCGCCCAACGCGGAGGTCAACTATGTCGCGATGGGGCTCATCATCGCCTTCACCGCGATCGCCGTGGTGAACACGCTGGCGATGTCCACGGCCGACCGGGCACGGGAGTTGGCGCTGCTGCGGCTGGTCGGTACGACGCGGCGGCAGGTGCTGCGGATGCTGCGGCTGGAGACGCTCGCCGCGGTGGTGGTCGCCGGGCTGCTGGGCACGGGGATCGCGGCCGTCACGCTGACGGCGTTCGCCGCGGGGATGACGGGGCGGGCCGCGCCCCACGCGCCGCTGGGGGTGTACGGGGCGGTGGTCGCCGCCGCGACGGCGCTCGCGCTCATCGCGACGGCCGTCCCGGCGCGGGTGGCGCTGCGCCGGCATCCGGCGGAGGAGATCGGGGCGCGGTGAGCGTCGGACGGGGGGCGGGTGGGCGGCTGGTCGGTGGCCGGCCCGCCCGCCCCGCTGTCGTGGGCGTCAGGTCGTCGTCTTCACCCGGGTGTAGACGATCGGCGGTTCGCCGCTGCCGGGGACGGTGGAGCGCATCGTGTCCGCGTCGACGATCTCCAGTTCGTGCCAGCGGCTCGGATCGCACGTCGCGCTCGATGTCGCCTGCGGATCCAGTTCGTACGGGGTGAACGCCAGCCTCCGGCCGCTCTGCTGGACCGAGATCAGGAAACCGTTCCAGCGGCACCACACGTTGTCCCACTCCTGGGTGCGCTGCTCGACCGGCTCGCCGAAGCCGCCCTGCTCGATGACGATGTGCAGCTTCGACTTGGTCCCCTTGAAGTTCCGGTCCGCCTCCCACTCGCCGATGAACGCCTCGGGGACGGGCGTCGGATCGGCGGACGCGCTGTGCAGGTCGGAGACCTGGCCCTTGCCGTTCTTCCAGTGCAGGACGTTGCCCTCGAGCCAGATCTCGCGGACGTGGTCGTCCCGCGAGACGCAGGAGTCCGTGGGGATGCGCCGCAGGGTCTCCGCGTGGTGCAGGACCAGCCGGGCGCCGGTCTTGACCAGCACCAGCCGCCGTACGCAGAGGTTCTCGACGGACATGTTGTACGCGACGCCCACCCCCGTACCGACCTGTCCGGAGCGCAGCTCCACCCGGATGCGGCCGTCGGCGTCCTCGCCGACGCCCTCCCAGGCGCCGGTCATCGACTGCGGCAGGTCGGAGCGTTCGCCGGGGTCGGGGGAGGGGGCGGTGGCGGAGGCCCAGGGGTCGCCGCCGCCGTCGGCCTTGTCGCCGGAGCCCAACAGCAGCCAGCCGCCGCCCGCGAGCAGCAGCAGCGGTACGGCGATGGCCGCGGCACGCAGCGCCCGCCGGTGCCACCAGCCGCGCCGGCCGCTGTCCCCGCCGGCCGGCGGGGGGAGGCCCGGGGTGGGGGCGGGGGGAGGCAACGGGGTCTCGGTGGTGGGTTCGTACAGGGGGCCGAAGACGCCGGGCGGCGTCCCCTGGCCCGCGCCGGGGGGTGTCCACTGGCCCGCGCCCGGCGGAGTTGCCTGGCCTGCGCCGGGGGGCGTCCACTGCCCCGCGCCCGGCGGCGTTCCCGGCCCTCCGCCCGGTGGCGTGGACGGCTCCCGCTGCGACGGCAGCGCGACCTCCGTCGCCGCGTACTGCGGCGCCACCTCGCTGACCGGCAGCTCCTCCACGTCCAGCAGCAGCTCGCTCTGCCGCCCCAGCCTCGTCAGCACCTCACCGGGCAGCCACGGCCTCCCCCGCCCCACGCCCATGTCCTCAGCGCCGGTCAGCGCGAGCACCGCCGACAGCGATATCCGGTCCCGGGCCTCGCGCGCGAGACATCCCCGTACCAGCCCGAGCAGCCCCTGCGGCAGCCCCGTGAGGTCCGGATCGCCCTCCGCGATGCGGTACATCACCGCGTGCGCCCCGCTGTCCGTACGGCCGAAGGGCATCCGCGCCGTCGCCGCGAACGCCAGCACCGCGCCCAGGCAGAACACGTCGCTGGCCGGCGTGACCGGTTCGCCGCGCACCTGCTCCGGCGACATGAAGCCGGGCGAACCCAGCACCGCCCCGGTCATCGTGCGCAGCCCGCTGCCCGACAGCGGCTCCAGCGCCCGGACGATCCCGAAGTCGATGATCCGCGGACCGCCCACGGTGACCAGCACGTTCGACGGTTTCAGATCGCGGTGGACGATTCCCACGGAGTGGATCGCGCGCAGCGCCTCCGCCAGCCCGTTGCCCAGGGCGCGCACGGAGTACTCGGGTAACGCGCCGAAGTCCTCGGCGACGACCGAGTGCAGCGACAGGCCCGCGAGATAGCCCGTGGCCACCCACGGCACCTCCGCCTCGGTGTCCGCGGCGAGCACCGGCGCCGTCCAGGTGCCGCCGACGCGCCGCGCCGCCTCGACCTCCAGGCGGAACCGGTGGCGGAACTCGGCCTCCTCGGCCACCTCCGCCTTCACGAGCTTGACCGCGACGGCGCGCCCGCCCGGCGTACGGCCCAGATAGACCTGCCCCATGCCGCCGGAGCCCAGCCGGCGCAGCAGCCGGTAGCCCCCGATCGTCCGGGGATCCGATGGTCGCAGTGGTTCAAGGACGTCCATGCCGCACAGCTCCCCCCGAGATACGGCGCTTTGACAGGTTAGGCCGTATTCCGCCGCCGGGGCCAGCGATAGGTTCGTACGGGGTGCGACGTGGCGGTGCCGTGTGCCGGGAACGCCCCTACAGCGCGCCCTGCATCCGCATCCGCTGCTCCTGCAGCGACGACAGCCGCTGCACCCACACCAGCCCGAACACCGCCGCCGAGACCGTGACGATGTCGCCGAGCATGTTGACCAGGAGGATGTCCTTGGCCTCCGACGCCGTGTCCGTGGTCTCCCAGGCGCCCCAGTCGGCCACCCAGAAGCAGAGCGTGAACACCCACGACCACCACCAGCCGTTCAGCGCGCCCGATCCGGGACCGGGCGGCACCGGGGCGCTCGCGCGCTGTACGTCGTTGGCGATCTGCTTGGGTATCCACCACCACGCCACCGGGATGAACCAGCCGCCGACCGCCATCCCCGTGCCCATCCGCAGCCGCCCCGGCGCGAACGTCTCGGCGTTGCAGCGCACCCGGTGGAACCACACGATCCACACCACGATCGTCGCGAGGAAGCTGAGCACCCCCACCGCCAGGAAGCTGTCGGCGACGTCCACGCGCGAGGACCAGCCGCCGCTGTACTGCAGGTCGTCCATGTCCCCGTAGCTGCTGAGGAAGAACATCAGCTCCGCGGACTGCACGACCGCGCACAGCCCCAGCAGGATGGTCGCCGCGGTGGCCAGCCCGCGCACGGGCCGCGCGATCTGCGGCCGGCCGCCCGCCATCGCCCCGTACGGCGGCGGGGGCGTCTGCCAGCCCGGCTGCGGCTGCGGGTAGCCGCCCGCGGCGTACGGCGAGGGCGGCGGCGTCTGCGGGATGTGCTGCGGCGGGGTGTGCGGCGGGGTCTGCGGGGCGACCGGCACGTACGGCACCGCGCCGCCGCCGCCCGGCCCCGGGGCCGCCGCGGCGGCCGCCTGCGGCCGGCGTGGGGCGGGGGTCTTCGTCGTCGTCGGCGACTCGGCGTCCAGCAACTGCACGGCCCGCCGCCCCAGATGGGCCAGCAGCTCACCCGGCAGCCACGGCACGCCGCGCGCCGCGTCGTCCGCCTCGGGGGTGGTCGAGCGCACCAGCTCGGCGACCGAAGGCCGCTGGGCGGGATCCTTCGCCAGACAGTCCCGTACGAGCTCCAGCAGCCGGCCGTCCAGACCGCTGAGGTCGGGCTCCTCCTGCGCGATACGGAACATCAGCGCGTGTACGCCGCTGTCCTCCGTACCGAAGGGCATCCGGCCCGTGGCCGCGAACGCCAGCACGGAGCCCAGGCAGAACACGTCGCTCAGCGGGCCCACCCGCTCGCCGCGCACCTGCTCCGGCGACATGAAGCCGGGCGAGCCGATCACCGCGCCCGTGTGCGTCATCGCGCCGCCGCCGGTGGACATGGAGTCCAGCGCGCGGGCGATGCCGAAGTCGATGACGCGGGGGCCGTCGATGGTGACGAGGATGTTGGACGGCTTCAGATCGCGGTGCACCAGCCCCGCGCCGTGTATCGCCTCCAGGGCGCGCACCAGTCCGGCCGCCAGCGACAGCACGCTGGCCTCCGGCAGCTTGCCGTGCTCCCGGGCCACCACGTCGAACAGCGACGGGCCCGCCACATACCCCGTGGCCACCCAGGGCGTCGCGGCCGTGGTGTCGGCGTCCAGCACCGGCGCCGTCCACTCGCCGCCCACGCGCTGCGCCGCGGCGACCTCCTGCGCGAAGCGGCGCCGGAACTCCGGCTCGCGCGCCAGCTCCTCGCGCACCAGCTTCACCGCGACCGTACGGCCGCGCTCCGAACGGGCCAGATAGACCCTGCCCATACCGCCCTCGCCCAGCCGGCCCAACAGCCGGTAGGCGCCCACCCTGCGGGGGTCGTCGGGCCCGAGGTGTTCCATGGTGAGACGCGCTCCCCTCGCGATCTGCCGGTCGCCAGCCTACCGCCCGAGGCAGACAGCCGCTCCGGCAATGACGCGGGCGGGGGCGGGTTGGTTCTGGGGGGCGTTGTGGTGGTGGGCGGGGGTGGCTTTGCGGCTCGTGGGTTGGGCTGGGTTGTGATGCGGTTGGCCTCCGGAGGGTTTGCGGCCGGGCTGCTGCGCTGTGATGCGGTTGGCTTCCCATGGGGGCTGGTGGTTGGGCTGGGCTGCGATCCGTCTGGCTTGCTGGCTGGGCTGTTGTGATCGGTCTGGCTTGTCGGCTGGGCCGTTGTGATCCGTCTGGCCTCCAAAGAGGGCTTCCGGTTGGGCTGCGCTGTGATGCGTCCGGCAGCCTCCCCACACCCCCAGGCACCGGCGGTGACCAGGCAACACCGCAACGGGTGGCGTGCGGGTGGGGGCAATCCCCGCGCCGAAGGCGCGGGGCGGCGCCGACCACGCCCCACACCCCCCGGAAAGGCGGCCCCCGGCCCACACCGCAAGGGGGCGGGAGGTGGATGTCAGCGGCGCCGCCTAAGGTGGGGTGGCGTCAGCCAGAGGAGCCCGCCATGCCCATCGTCCGCCGCGACACCTTGCGCTCGCAGCTAGCCGATGCCCTGCGCGACGAGATCCTCGCCGGCCGGCTGGCAGCCGGCCAGGGCATCACGGTCAGACAGCTCGCCGAGCAGTACGGCGTCTCCGCCACCCCCGTCCGCGAGGCGTTGGTCGACCTGGCCGCCCAGGGACTGCTCGACGTGGAGGAGCACCGCGGCTACACGGTGCACGCCTTCACGGCGGCCGAGTTCCGCTCGCTGATCGAGGCCCGGACGATCGTGATCGGGGGCCTGTTCCGCTCCGCCGGCAACGGCGTACTGCGCCCCGCCCGGCCGGAGGCGCTGGCCGCGATGCGGCGCCGCGGCGAGGAGGCCGAGCGCGCGGCGAAGGCCGGCGACATCGACGTACTCGTCCACTACGACCTGCGCTTCTGGCGTGAGATCGGGGCCCTCAGCGGGAACCCTTATCTCACGGAGTTCCTGGACGGCGTGCGCGTACGGTGCTGGGTCTTCGCGGTGCCGCTGCTGCGGGGCCGTGCCGATCTCACCACCGTGTTCTGGCGCGGCCAGGGCGCCCTGGTGGACGCGATCGAGCAGCGGGATCCGGCCGCCGTCGAATCGATCGTCCGCGCGTACAACCTGCACTCCCTGGAGTTGATCGACCGCCTCACCGGCGCCGAATCCCGTCCGGACCACTACGCTGGCCCGGCACCGGACACCGAACCCGGATAGGAGCCGTTCCTTGGCGTGTGACCTGTGGCTCGTCCCGCTCGTCGACGTGCTGTGTCAGAGCCCGGACAATCCCTTCGCCGAAGAGCTGGCCCGGTACGACAAGGCCCTCGGCGAGGCGGGCCTCCCGCCTGTCCCCGTCCACACCTACATGCCGGGCCTGTCCGGCGACGTCGCGCCCGTCGCGGGCTTCGACTACGACGCGCTGCACTTCCTGCGGCGGGCGTATCTGCTGCAGCTCTGCGGGCTGGAGGTCACGCCGGTCGGGGAGCTGGGCTCGGACTACGAGCAGCTGCTGGAGATGTTCGAGGCCACGGCCCGCCAGTCGCACCTCGTCTGGCACTACGACCACGCGGGGGCGTACGTCCCCGTGGACTTCGCGGCGCCGCTCAGCAACGACGAGCTGCTGGCGGACGGCGGCCCGCTCGGCTCCGCCCAGGGCCTCCTGCGCGAACTCGCCGCGATCGCTCCGCCCCTCGGCCTCGACCCCGACAACCCCCCACCGCCTCCCCCGCCCCCACCGGGCCCCACGGAACTCGGCGAACCGGCGGCCGTCCACTACGAGCCGGGCCCCTTCGGCCGCGAACGCCACGTGTGGCTGGGCCTGCACGCGGCGGCCACGCGGAGCCTCGCCCAGGGCTCGATGATCGTCTTCAGCTAGCCACGCGCAGGCTTCGCGCTGCGGTGGTGTCCGGCGCCGCCCGCGCCTTCGGCGCGGGATTGCCCCCACCCACACGCCACCCGTTACGGGCCGTCTTACCTGACGCCGGCGCCTAGGGGTGGGGCCCGGTACGAGGAGGGGGCGATGCCCGCGCCCAGGCAGACGATCGCGCAGGACCTCGCCCCCACCCCCAGCCACCCGTCCGGCGTTCGAGAACTTCGGGCGAAGCCCGAACCGCGTCACCCGACGCAACCACCGGCGCTTGAGGACTGAGGCGCGAAGCGCCGAACCGCGCCGCAGGCGCCAGCGACACCGGACGCTCGCAGCGTGACCGGCACCGATCCCAGCCCGTCCGGCGTTTGAGGACTGAGGCGCGGAGCGCCGAACCGCGCCGCAGGCGCCGGCGGGACCGCAGCCTCGCAGCGTCAGCTGACCGGCACCCATCAAGCCCGTCCGGCGCCTGAGGACGAGGCGCGCAGCGCCGACCGCGTCAGCCGACGCAAGGCGACCCCCAAGCCCGTCCGGCGTTTGAGGACTGAGGCGCGGAGCGCCGAACCGCGCCGCAGGCGCCGGCGGGACCGCAGCCTCGCGGCGTCAGCTGACCGGCACCGATCAAGCCCGTCCGGCGCCTGAGGACGAGGCGCGCAGCGCCGACCCGCGTCAGCCGGCGCCAACCGCACCGCGCAGCGCCCCTCACCGCGACCCCTCAGGCGGCCGCTGCCGAGGCATCGGCGCCCGCACCCCACCCCCCGGAGGGGGGAAGGGGAAACGGCCATGACCCCCTGGATCCGGGAACCGGATCCAGACCTGCGACTGCGTCAGCAAAGCCGCAGGCCCCGCCCGGAAGGTGATCATCCAGTCCGCCGTCTCCGCCCGGATGAGCTCGGTCACGTCCTCCGTGAACCGCCGCAGCACCGCCAGGCACCGGTCGGCGGCCTCCGAGGCCGTACCGTCCGTCGGCCCGAGCACTTCACGGACGCTCTCCGACGCCCAGTCGAACTGCAGCGCCTCCAGCCGACGCTGCACAGCCTGTGCGGTAGCCACATCCCGCATCCATCCTGCCGTAAGCCCGAACCAACGGTCCGCCGCCAGACTCGCGGCGGCCCCCAACAGCGCCAGGAACCCCCAGGGGGCCGCCCCCGGCAGCCCGCCCGCCACGTCCGCCAGCGGCAGTGCCGCGCCCGTGACGGCCGCCGCGCCGGCGAGCGTGCGCAGGGCGCGGGCCGTGCGGCGCTTCCAGCGCCGGTCGCGCAGGTACCACGCGACCGTTTCCAGGGCGTGGTCCTCGACCCACTGGTACACCTCGTCGAGCCGTTTCGCGGGCTCGCCCCAGTCGCCCCGGGGGAAGTGCTGACCGTGCAGGTCCTCGCGGGTGCCGCGCCCCGGCCGGCCTCCGCCGCCCGGGCGGCGTGCGCGTTCCCCTCGCCATCCCCATCCGGTCTCCCCGGACATCCCCGCGTTCTCCTCCGACACGGCCGCGCTCCTTGTGACATCTGGTGATGGTGCGATTGGCGTTCTTGGCGCTCCGTTCCTACCGCCAAATGGATGATCGTGGGGGGTGTGAGCCGGGTAATTACCCCGTACGGGGTGGATAGGCGGTTAATCGGACAGGCGGATGGTGGGCCCGGGCCGGGGCGCCCGACGGGGCGCCCGACGTCGCGGGCGAAGGCCCCCGCCCGGGGCCGATAGGCTCACCCCCGTGAAGGTTCTAGTCATCGGCGGCGGCGCCCGCGAACACGCCCTGTGCCACGCACTCGCACGAGACCCCCAGGTCACCGGGCTGCACTGCGCTCCCGGCAACGCCGGCATCGCCGCCGACGCCACCCTGCACCCCGTCGACGCCCTCGACGGTGAGGCCGTCGCCGAGCTGGCCGAGGAGCTGGCCGTCGACCTGGTCGTCGTAGGCCCCGAGGCCCCCCTCGTCGCGGGCGTGGCGGACGCCGTGCGGGACCGGGAGATCCCGGTCTTCGGACCCGGCCTGGACGCCGCGCAGCTCGAGGGCTCCAAGGCGTTCGCGAAGGACGTGATGGCCGGGGCCGGCGTACCGACCTCGCGCAGCTACGTCTGCACCACCGCCGAGGAGGTCGAGGAGGCCCTCGACGCCTTCGGCGCCCCGTACGTGGTGAAGGACGACGGCCTCGCGGCCGGCAAGGGCGTCGTCGTCACGGACGACATCGACGCGGCCCGCGCCCACGCGGCGGGCTGCGAGCGCGTCGTCATCGAGGAGTACCTCGACGGGCCGGAGGTCAGCCTGTTCGCGGTCACCGACGGCGAGACGGTCGTACCCCTGATCCCCGCGCAGGACTTCAAGCGCGCCTACGACGGCGACGAGGGCCCCAACACCGGGGGGATGGGCGCCTACACCCCGCTGCCCTGGACGGAGCCCGGCCTGGTCGACGAGGTGCTGCGCACGGTGCTGCAGCCGACGGTGGACGAGCTGCGGCGGCGCGGTACGCCGTTCTCCGGACTGCTGTACGCGGGCCTCGCGCTCACGTCGCGCGGTGTGCGGGTGATCGAGTTCAACGCGCGCTTCGGCGACCCGGAGACCCAGGTGGTCCTGGCCCGGCTGGAGACCCCGCTGGCGGGCCTGCTGTACGCCGCGTCGACCGGTGCGCTGGCGGACCACCCGCCGCTGCGGTGGAGCGACGCCGCGGCGGTGACCGTCGTCGTCGCGTCGAACGGCTATCCGGCGCAGCCGCGTACGGGCGACGTGATCGAGGGCCTCGACGCCGTGGCGCGCGAGGACGCCCCCGACGTATACGTCCTGCACGCGGGCACGAAGCTCGACGCCGAGGGCCGTACGGTCAGCGCGGGCGGCCGCGTGCTGTCCGTGGTCGCCGTGGGCAAGGACCTCGCCGCCGCCCGCGAGCGCGCGTACGCCGCGGTCGCCCGCATCAGCCTGCCCGGCTCGCACCACCGCACGGACATCGCCGCCGCGGCGGCCGGCGAGTAACTTCCGACCCCCTCACCCCCGGGCGGGCCCACTACCCCGGCCCTCCCTCCCCCGGGGGAGCTTTGCCCAAAGCCATTCAATCGAGTGACCGCAGCGCCAAGTGGCTGACGCGTGGACCGGGCACAACTATCGTGCAGACGCCTGCCGGGGCAGCCCGCAGACGGCCGCGCCGGCTCCGCGTCAAGGGGCCGACCGGCCCACCGGCATTGCGCTGTCGGCGCCGGCTGCCACAGTGGGGGTAAGCGCCCCGTCGCCGTGGCGAGGCGCCCGGCAGGCGGGCGCCCGACGGACGGGCGTGAGGCGCGAGGTGCGAGGGGGTGAGGTCGGGCCGTGACAGGCGAAGTGGATCGGCAGGGCGGGTCGGCCGTGCCGCATGCGGGAGCCGTGGCCGCGCGGTCCCGGGCGCTGGCGGTGCTGCGGGTGCGGCACGCCGCGCTGACCGTCGCGCTGCTGCCGCTGGCCGTGGCCGTGGTGCTGGTCGTCGGGTCCGCGACGGGGCGGATCGGCGGGGTGCCGGCCGCGTCCCGGTGGTGGGTGCTGGGCGCCGGGGTCGTGGTGCTGGGCCTGGCCGCGCTCGTCGGCTCCGCCGTGCTGCGCGCGGAGCCCGCCCGCAGCCCCACCGTACCCGTGCCGCACAGGGCCGCCCCCGATCTGCACCGGCTGGTCGGCGACCTCGCCGACCGGCTCGGCGTGCCCGCGCCCTCCGCGATAGCGCTGACCCCCGACTGCGACAGCTGGCTGGAGGACCGCGCGGGCAGCCATCAGCGTTCCGGCCGGGCGCTGTTGCGCGGCCGGGAGGCGCAGGACCTGCCGCCGCCGGTGCTGGTGATCGGCTCGCCGTTCCTGTGGTGGATGCGGGTGGCGGAGCTGCGCGCCCTGCTGGCCCCGGTCGTCGCGGGCACGGGTCCCTCGGGCCAGCCCGACATCGCCGCCGCCCGCCGTTTCATCCGGGGGCTGGACGCGGCCGCCGCGCTGCCCGCGGGGCGGCTGCCGGGTGTCGCGCGCTCCTTCGTCCAGGCCGTCGCCCGGCTGATGCTGCGGGCCTGCGGCGAGCACCCGGCGGAGATGGAGCGCGGTGTGGCGGCGGCCGGCTCGGAGCTGGCGCAGACCGTGGACTACGGGCTGCGGATCGCCGCCCAGGA
Source organism: Streptomyces sp. NPDC051940 (assembly GCF_040680895.1). NCBI lineage: Bacteria > Bacillati > Actinomycetota > Actinomycetes > Kitasatosporales > Streptomycetaceae > Streptomyces > Streptomyces sp. NPDC051940. Next base: position 17,233 of record NZ_JBFAXR010000068.1, read on the forward strand.
GCAGGTGGGTCTGGCCTACGCCGGCTGGGACCGTCTGCTGACCCGCGTCGCGCTGCCCGCCTGGCGCGCGGGACGGTGGCCGTCCCGGCTGGACGCGGGCGTGGTCTCGGCGCTCACCGAGCTGTCGCGCCGCGACCGGCTGGCCGCGCAGGAGGGCGCGTTCTCGTCCCGGCTGGGCGAGCGGCCGGCCTGCGATCTGCTGGAGGAGCCGGGCGAGGTCGACGAGGCCGTCTCGCTGCTGGCCGCCGAGCTGTTCTTCGGCAGTACGGGCCCCGCGGGCAGCTGGTCCCCGGTCAGCTGGGAGCAGTACCCGGACGAGGTCGTCGACAGGAAATGGCGTACGGAGGCCGCCCGGCTGCACAGCGCGCTGGACGCCCTGACCCGGGAGGGAGCCCCCGTTCCCCGGACGGACCGGGGGACGCTCGCCCGCGTCGTGGACTGGCTGGCGTCCGGGGGCGACCGCGAGGCGCTGGCCGCGGCGCTCACGGTGGACGCGGAGGCGGACCCCGCGGGGCTCCAGGCGCCGCTGTTCCCGCTGCAGCCGCCGCGCACCGGACGGGAGGTGCTCACCGACCATGTGCTGGCGATGGTCTGCTGCGCCGCGGTCGACACGGCCGGCGCCACTCCGGGCCTGGACTGGCTCGACGGTCCCGCACTGCTGGTCGGCGGGGCGCGTCAGCCGGAGCTGGTGCGGGCGGTGCGGTCGCTCGTCGAGTACGGGGACGCGGCGCCGCTTCGGAGTTGGCTGACCGATGCCGGAGTCCGACCGGAAAAACCGGTTCTTCTTGTCTGATTCCGGCTGCCTATAGCAAACTCCCGCCCGGTTGTGCGGAATTTCGTGGCCTTGGGTAACCGTCCGGGTGCCAGGTGTGATGTGCTGTAAGCCGGTTCGCAAGGGAGGACACGGCCGTGGGTACGGAGCAGATCCGGCGCTGGGAGTCCGGCGCGCTCGCGCACGCCGTCTCCGACCCCTTCGCGCAGGGGCCGCTGCCCTGGCTGCGCGACAGCGACCACTACTTCGAGGACGGGCAGCTCGTCCCCTGGTACGTCGACCTCCACTCCGGGCAGCGCCGCAGCGGCCTGATCCCCGCGCCGCGCGGGAAGGGCGGCGGCAGCCGGCCGAAGACCGCCGACGACGCGCACGGCCAGATCAAGGGCTTCGCCTCCGCCGGAGCGGTGGCGCCTGGCGAGTCCATCGACTTCCGGATCACGGTCAGCCCGCCGCAGCCGTTCGGCGTCGACATCTACCGCATCGGGCACTACGCGGGCGACGGCGCCGCGAAGATCACCACCAGCCCGCGGCTCTCCGGGATCGCCCAGCCGGCCCCGCTCGCCGCGGACCGCACGGTGTCCTGCCACCACTGGTGGCTGTCGTGGCGGCTGCAGGTGCCGTCGTACTGGAGCCCCGGCGCGTACGTCGCGGTCCTGACGACCGACGACGGCTACCGCTCCCATGTCCCGTTCACCGTCCGCGACTTCCACCCCGCGGACCTGCTCCTGCTGCTGCCGGACGTGACCTGGCAGGCGTACAACCTCTACCCCGAGGACGGCAGCATCGGCGCCTCGCTCTACCACGCCTGGGACGACGACGGCCGGCTCCTCGGCGAGGAGGAGGCGGCGGTGGCCGTCTCCTTCGACCGCCCCTACGCGGGCGCGGGTATGCCCCTGCACGTGGGCCACGCCTACGACTTCATCCGCTGGGCCGAGCGGTACGGCTACGACATCGCGTACGCCGACGCCCGCGATCTGCACGCCGGGCGGGTCGACCCGACGCGCTACCGGGGCCTGGTCTTCCCCGGCCACGACGAGTACTGGTCGGTGCCGATGCGCCGGAACGCCACGCTGGCCCGCGACGCGGGCACGTCGCTGGTGTTCCTCTCCGCCAACACCATGTACTGGCAGGTGGAGCTGGCCCCCTCGGTCTCCGGCGAGCCGGACCGCATCCTGCTCTGCCGCAAGCGCCAGGGGCCGGGGAAACCGCTGCTGTGGCGGGATCACGGGCTGCCCGAGCAGGAGTTGATGGGCGTCCAGTACCAGGGCCGGGTCCCCGAGCCGTATCCGCTCGTGGTGCGCAACGCGGACCACTGGCTGTGGGAGGCCACCGGGGCGCACGAGGGCGACGAGCTGACGGACCTCGTCGCCGGGGAGGCGGACCGCTACTTCCCGCGGGCGGCGCTGCCGTCGCACTCGGAGCGGATCCTGCTGGCGCACTCGCCGTACCACGACAGCGGCGGTGTGCTGCGCCACCAGGAGACGTCGCTGTACCGCGCGCCGAGCGGCGCCCTGGTCTTCGCGGCCGGCACCTTCGCCTGGTCCCCGGCCCTGGGCCGCCCCGGCCATGCGAACCCCGCCGTGCAGCGGGCCACGGCGAACCTCCTCGACCGCATCTGCAAACGGGACTGAGGCGGGGTTCGGCGCCGGTCCACCGGGCGTTCACTGCCGCGAGTCGGCCTGGGCGCGGGCGCGTTCGATGTCCGGGACGTGGCGCTCGGCCCACTCCCGGACCGCCCGCAGGGGTGTCAGCAGCGACCGGCCGAGGTCGGTGAGGGCGTACTCGACGTGCGGGGGATGGGCGGGGATCTCCGTGCGGGAGATCAGGCCGTCGTACTCCATCGCGCGCAGCGTCTCGGTGAGCGCCTTCGGGGTGATCCCCCGGATGTGCGCCTTCAGCCCGGTGAACCGCATCGGCCCCGCGTCGAGCGCGTTGACGACGAACACCGTCCAGCGTGCCCCGATCCGGTGCAGGACGGTGCGGCTGGGGCAGGTCGCGGCCATGACGTTGTAGGCCTTGCCCATGTGCGGCTCCCGGTAGCGTTGTAGATACTGATATAGAAAATATACCGTGCTGGGTCGTGACCAACTCCGTTCGTACGGCCCGTCCGACAGCCCGGCACAGCCGCTTCGTCGCGGCGATCGTCATCGAGTCGATCGGCACCGGCGCCTTCATCCCCGTAACGATGCTCTACTTCCTGGCCACGACCTCGCTGACGCTGACGCAGGTGGGCGCGGCGCTGACGACGGCCGGTCTGCTGGCGCTCCCGGCGGGTCCGCTCGTCGGCGGGCTGGTCGACCGGTACGGCGCCAGGCCCGTGCTGCAGACGGCGATCCTGGCGCAGGCGCTGGGCTTCACCGGGTACCTCGCCGTAGGCCAGGCCTGGCAGATCGCCGTCTTCGCCTGGCTGAACAGCGCCGGGCGGGCGGTGTTCTTCGGCTGCTACGGCGTGACCGTCACGGCGCTGGCCGAGCCCGGCAGGCGCGAGTACTGGTTCGGCCTCCTCGGGTCCGTGCGCAACGTCGGCTACGCGGTCGGCGGACTCCTGTCGGCCGTCGCCGTCGGGATCGGCACCCAGGGCGGCTACGCCGCGGTCGTGATCGTCAACGCCCTGTCCAACGTCGCCGCGTTCGTCCTGATGCGGGCCGTCCCGAACAGCCGGCCGGAGAAGGGCCGGGACGCCGCCGGAGGCTGGCGGCGCGTGCTCCGCGACCGGCGGTACCTGTCGGTCGTCGCCCACCAACTCTGCTTCGCGCTCTCGCTGTTCGTCCTCAACATCGCGATACCGGTCTACGCCGTGGACGTACTGGGACTGCCGGGCTGGACGGCCGGGGCGGCCTTCACGCTCAACACCCTGCTGGTCGGCTTCGGGCAGGGCGTCGTCGTCGGCCGGCTCGGCGGGCGGGTGCGCAGTCGGGTCCTGGTGGCCGCACACGCGTGCTTCGGCGCCGGCTATCTGCTGTTCCTCGGGGCCGACCGGGTGACGGCGATCGCCCTCGCCGTCGCCGTCGTACTGCTCGGTGCGGCCGTCTACACCTTCGGCGAGATCCTCGGCAGCCCCGTCACGTCCACCGTCGCCGCGGAGAGCGCGCCGGACGCGCTCCGCGGCCGGTACCTGGCCCTCAACCAGCTCGCCGTGACGGTCGCGGGAGCGGTCGCTCCGGTCACGCTCTCCGGGCTGCTGTCCACCGGGGCGGCCGCGACCTGGCTGACCCTGGCCGGCGTCGCCGCCCTGGGAGCCGTGCTCGCCACGGTGACCGGCCGCGTGGCACCGGCGGCACAGACCCGCATCGGAGGCGTCCGGCCGTCGTCCCCGCCGGCCGTCAAAGACCCAGCCCCGCCAGCTCCCGCCGGGAGCTGACGCCCAGCTTCGGGTACGCCTTGTAGAGGTGGTACTCCACGGTCCGCGGCGACAGGAACAGCTGCGCCGCGATATCGCGACTGGACGTGCCCCCCGCCGCCAGCCGCACCACCTGCAGCTCCTGAGGCGTGAGCGCCTCGAGCGGCGACACCGCACTCGAAGGCACCGGAGGGGCCGTGACGTCCCCCGCCGCCGCGAGCTCCGTGCGGACCCGGTCCGCCCACGGCCGGGCCCCCAGCCGCGTGAAGACCTCCAGGGCCTCCCGGAGGTGTGAACGCGCCTCCGACTTGCGCCGCGCCCGCCGCAGTTGCTCGCCGTACAGCAGCAGCGTGCGGGCCCGCTCGAAGGGCCGGCAGGCGTGTGCGGACTGCAGCGACACCGCTTCCTCCAACAGCGGCACATCCCCCGTCAGCAGCGCCGAGTTGCGCAGCGCGACCCCCCGCGCCCACGTCTGCCCCGACGCCTGCGCCCACGCCCCGAACCGCGCGGCGGCCTCCCGGGCGCGCGCCGCGTCCCCGAGGCGGAACGCCGCCTCGACCTCGTCCGCCGCCGCGAAGATCATCGCCGCGCTGTGCCCCGCGGCCGCGGACCGCGCCGCGGCGAGTCGGTCGACCGCCGCCTCGTACCGCCCCAGCCCCAGGTCCAGCAGACTCAGCGCCGTCACCCCGTAGTTGCCGTCGGCGGCCAGCGAGGTCGACACCAGCCGCCGCACCCGCTCCTCGTCCCCCTCGATGGCCGCGATCCGGGCGACGAGGTTGTCCAGCCGGTCGATCCGCTTGCGCAGCCCCGTGTCGCGGGCGATGGCCGCCGCCTCCGCCGCGGTCGCCTCGGCCTCGCGGTGCTCGCCGGCGTAGATCTGCTGCCGGGCCTGCACATGCAGCAGATACGGCAGCCGGCCGATCCAGCCGCGCCTGCGTGCCTGCCCGGTCATCTCCTCGACCAGCGGGACGATGAGGTCGTCCGGCAGCAGCGACGCCACCGACACCGCCTGCATCGCGGTGTGCGGGTCCTCGTCCTCCGGCACGTCCGTCACGAGTTCCGCGATCAGCGGCAGCCCGCGCGCGAAGTCGTCCTCGGCGAGCGCCGCGAGCCCCTGTACGGAGCGGTCCACGGCGGTGGCGTCGCCGAGCAGTTCGGCGGTACGGCGCAGGGACGCGCCGTCGCCCGTGAACCAGGCGTACGTCGAGGCCGTGCGCAGCATCCGCCGTACGCGCTCCTCGTGGCCGGGGACGCCGGCCAGCCGCTGCGCGTGCTCGATGAGCAGCCGCGCCGCGTCCGCCGAGCGGTCGTCCTCGAAGAGCCAGAACGAGCGGGCGTACGCCAGCTCCGCCCGCTCCACCGGATCGGCCGTCCGCCCGTACGCGTCCTCCGCCAGCCGCGCCGCCAGCTCCGCGTGCCCCGACTGCTGCGCCGCCCACGCCCCGGCCGTCAGCCGGCGCACCCGGCCAGCGGCCTCGGGGGACAGGCGCGCCGCCTGCGCGTACACGGTGGCGGCGGACGCCGCGCCGCCGCGGGCCAGCGCCCGGTCGGCGTACCCCTCCAGCCCCGCGGCCGCCTGCTCGTCGGGGCCCATCGCGGCCGCCGCCCGGTGCATGGCGACGCAGTCGTGGGACTCCTCCGCGGCGTCCGCGAGCGCCCGGTGCATCGCCACCCGGCGGGCCGTCGGCATGCTGCGGTACGCGGCGGAACGGATCAGCGGATGCCGGAACTCGATCCGGTCCGGGGCCACGGTGACCAGCCCCCGCGCCTCGGGTTCCGCGAGGTCGTCCAGGCCCACCCCGAACACGGGGGCTGCGGCGAGCAGCCCCTCCACCCGGCACTGAGTCTCCGCCGAGGCCAGCTGCAGCATCAGCCGGCTGCGCTCCGGCAGCGCCATCACCTTGGCGCGGAACGCCGCGAGCACCCGCTCCGGAGCCGCCAGCGGCGCCCCCGGCGAGGCGGGCAGCTCCTCCGCCGCGGAGGCGAACTCGGCCATGGCGAGGGGGTTCCCGTCCGAGTCGGCCATCACCCGCTCCCGGGCCGGCGCGGGCACGCCCAGCGCGTCCAGCAGCCCCAGGGCGTCCTCCCCGGCCAGCCGCGCCAGCCGCAGCGACGGCAGCCCCGCCGCGCGGAACTCGCCCTCCCGGGCGGCGAACACCATCGCCACCCCCTCGGCCGCCAGCCGCCGCGCCGCGAACAGCAGCGCCTCCGCCGACGGCTCGTCCAGCCACTGCGCGTCGTCCACCAGGCACAGCACCGGGCCGTCCTCGGCCACCTCGGCCAGCAGCGACAGCACCGCCAGGCCCGTCAGGAACCGGTCCCCGGCCCCCGTACCGCCCGCGCCCAGCGCCGTCCGCAGCGCCTCGGCCTGCGGTGCGGGCAGCGCGTCCGCCCGCCCGGCCACGGTCCGCAGCAGCTGCAGGAGACCGGCGAACGCGAGGTCCGACTCCTCCTCGAAGCCCGTGGCCCGCAGCACCGTCCACGACCCGCCGGCCGCCAGCTCCCCGGCGTACCCGAGCAGCGCGGACTTGCCGATGCCCGCCTCGCCGCACACCACCAGCGCGCCGCTCGTCCCGCCGCCGGCGGCCTCGATCAGCCGCCGCAGCTCCTGCTGTTCCGTACCCCGCCCGTACAACATCACCAAAACCCCAGGACAGTCCCCGCGGCCCGCCGCCGGTATACGGAGGGCGTCACCGGTAGCCACCAGTACCGACTACCGAAGCGCTACGGATTCGGCGGGCATTCCCGCGGACCTAGCTTCGAGGGCATGACGAACAACATCTTCGAAACCGTCCGGATCGGCCGCCACGAGCTCCCCCACCGCCTGGTCATGGCCCCGATGACCCGCTCCCGCGCCCGCTGCAGCCTGGTCGACGAGGTGACCGCCGAGTACTACGAGCAGCGCGCCGGCGCCGCCCTGATCATCACCGAGGGCACCCAGCCGTCCCCGCGCGGCCAGGGCTACATCGACACCCCGGGCATCCACAGCGCCGAGCAGATCGCCGCCTGGCGCAAGGTCACCGACGCGGTGCACGCCAAGGGCGGCGTGATCTTCCAGCAGCTGATGCACACGGGCCGGATCGGCCACCCGTACCTCTACGCGGACGGCGGGCTCCCCGAGGCGCCCTCGGCCGTCGCCTCCGGGATGCAGCTGTTCACCGCCGACCAGGGCCTGCTGGACCACCCGGAGCCGCGGGAGCTGGAGCTGGACGACATCGCCCGGCTCATCGACGAGTACACCCGGGCGGCCAGGAACTCCATCGAGGCGGGCTTCGACGGGGTGGAGCTGCACGGGGCCAACGGCTACCTCATCCACCAGTTCCTCTCCGGCAACACCAACCGCCGCACCGACGCCTACGGCGGCCCGGTGGAGAACCGCATCCGCTTCGCGGTGGAGCTCGTCCAGTCCGTCGCCGACGCCATCGGCGCCGACCGGCTCGGCATCCGCGTCTCGCCCGGCAACACCTACAACAACATGGCCGAGGAGGACTCGGCGGAGCTGTACGCGGCCCTGACCGAGGCCCTCGCCCCGTACGGCCTGGCGTACATCCACGTCCTGGAGACCTCCCGCCGGGACATCACCGAGCAGATCCGCCGCGACTGGCCGACCGCGGTGATCCTCAACCCGGCCGAGAAGCCGCTGGAGGAGGCCGGCGGCCATGCCTCGGCCCTCCTGGAGGCGGGACTGGCCGACGCGGTGTCGTACGCCCGGCTGTGGCTGGCGAACCCCGACGCCCACCGGCGGGTGCGGGCGGGCGCGCCCCTCAACCAGGACGACCCGGACAGCTACTACGGCGGCGACCACCGCGGCTACACGGACTACCCGGCCCTCGCCGACTGAGCCCGGCACCCGGGTCACCGGGCCGTCTCCGCCACCGCGGGGGAGGGGGTCCGGGGGCGGCGCCCCCGGAGTTCCCCCGGCTCCCACTCCCGCGGAGCGGACCCCGCGGGGGTGGGACCGCCCGCGATGGGCGACAATCGGTGCGTCGTAGCAACCCACCGGAGGACGTCGTGACCGGTTTCGTCGTAAAGCCCGAGCCCGCTCAGGTACCCGGCCTGGAGCATCTGCACACGGGCAAGGTGCGCGAGCTCTACCGGGATCCGCAGGGCCGTCTCGTGATGGTCGCCAGCGACCGGATGTCGGCGTACGACTGGGTGCTGCCGACGGAGATCCCCGACAAGGGCCGCGTCCTCACCCAGCTGTCGCTGTGGTGGTTCGACCAGCTCGCGGACCTCGTGCCCAACCACGTGATCTCCACCGAACTGCCCGAGGGCGCCCCCGCCGACTGGGCGGGCCGCACGCTCGTTTGCAAGCAGCTGGACATGGTGCCGGTGGAGGCCGTGGCCCGCGGCTATCTGACGGGCTCGGGACTGAAGGAGTACGACGTCTCGCGGACCGTCTGCGGCCTCGCCCTCCCCGAGGGCCTGGTCAACGGCTCCGAGCTGCCCGCGCCGATCTTCACGCCGGCGACGAAGGCGGAGGTCGGCGAGCACGACGAGAACGTGTCGTACGAGGAGGTCGCCCGCCAGGTCGGCGCCGACGTCGCGGCGGAGCTGCGGCAGACCACGCTCGCCGTGTACGGGCGGGCGCGGGAGGTCGCGCGGGACCGCGGGATCATCCTGGCGGACACGAAGTTCGAGTTCGGCTACGAGGGGGACACGCTGATCCTCGCGGACGAGGTGCTCACCCCGGACTCCTCCCGCTTCTGGCCGGCCGACGAGTGGCAGCCGGGCCGCGCCCAGCCGTCCTTCGACAAGCAGTTCGTACGGGACTGGCTGACGTCTCCCGCCTCCGGCTGGGACTACCGCGGCGAGGCCCCGCCGCCGGAGCTTCCGGCGGAGGTCGTCGAGGGCACGCGCGCCAAGTACGTGGAGGCGTACGAGCGGCTGACCCGCACGCGGTGGACGTAGGGCGGCAACAGCCCCGGCCGGCACGGCCGCCACGGCGGAATTAGTCAGACCGGGGCGGCGGGTATAGGGGTGACTTGGGCTCCGAGTCTCGTAAGGTTTGCGCCGTGGGATCTCTGCGCAATCCAATCGGCCCTCTGCCCTCCAGCATCTACTGGCGCCGAAGGGCCGTTCTGGCTGCCGTGGTTGCGCTTCTCGCCGCACTGATCGCGTGGGCGCTCACCCTCGGCGGCGGTGGCGGCGGGGGTAAGCCGAACGGCAAGGGGCCGCTGGAGACGATCACTCCGGGGCCGAGCCAGTCGGGGCCGATGATCAGCGACCGGCCGGGCGGACGGGACGACGAGGGTTCGACGGGCGGTGAGACCCCGGGGGATCCGGGTTCGTCCTCGTCGGACGGCTCCGGTTCCGGTTCCGGTTCCGGCGGTTCCGACGGATCGGCGGGCGGCGCGGGCGCGGAGTCCGGCGGCGCGGCGGGCGGCAGCGGCACGGCCGGCTTCCCGGTGGGCGACGACGGCGTGCCGGCGGGCTCGACACTCGCCGACTGCGACGGATCCGCGGTCACTTTCCAGGTCCGCGCGGTCCAGGACGAGTACGCGCCCGGCGAGAGGCCGGAGTTCAAGCTGACCGCGACCAACTCGGCCAGCAGCGCCTGCAAGTTGGCCTTCGGCCCCACGCAGGCGGTCCTCACGGTGCGGGACGCGGACGACGACGCCCGCGTCTGGTCCTCGGCGGACTGCCCCTGGACGACGAACCCGATACTGCTGGAGGTCCCGGCGGGCGGCTCGATCGACCGGACGATCGAGTGGAACGTGGTCCGCAGCGCCCCCGAGTGCGCGGACCCCACAGCCGGTTCGGTAGGCACGGGCGGCTTCGAGGTCGAACTCAAGCCGACGGGCCTCCCCTCAACCCGAGACGAGTTCACACTCAAGGCGTAACCCAGCTACCCCGAACCCCGCCCCCGGCGAACACCGCCGCGGGGCAGAGGCGGAGCCCCGAGAGTTCGACAAACGCTGACGCACCCCCGCCCCGCCTCACGCCCCCTGCCGGAGGGCTGGGGCGAAGCCCCGGGTGCTGCGGGGCCGATCCCGATCCGCCCTACGCAACCACGTTGCCCCACGGAGGTCTGGGGGGCGGAGCCCCAGGTCTCGTCGGGTGCCGATGCACACCCGCCCCCGTCTTGCGCAGGCCCTGCCTGGGGGTTGGGGGCGAGGCTCCGGGTGCTGTGGGGTGTGTCGCGCACCCATCGGCCTTACTTAGCCGCGTTGCCAGGGGCTGGGGCGTTGCCCCGGGAGGTTCGGGGCGTTGTCCCAGGGTTCTGCGGGGCGCTGTTGTGCACCCGTCCCCGTCTCGCGCAATCCCTGCCTGGGAGTTGGGAGCGAAGCCCCGGGCGCTGTGGGGTGTGTCGCGCGGTCATCCGCTTCGCTCAGCCGCGTTGCCCCAGGGGGTTCGGGGCGGAGCCCCGGGATCTGCGGGTGCTGACGCGCACCCGCCCCGCCTTACACAACCCCCCCGCCCCGGGGGCCGGGGGCGAAGCCCCCGGGTGGTGTGGGGCCCGCCGCACCCGTCCGCCGTGCGCAACCACGTGCCCCGTGGGGGTCTGGGGGCGGAGCCCCCAGGTCTGTTGAAGGGCGTACCCCCCGCCGGAGGCTAGACGTAGCGTTCGAGGATCGACGACTCCGCCAGCCGCGACAGCCCCTCGCGGACCGAGCGCGCGCGGGCCTCGCCCACGCCGTCCACCGTCTGCAGGTCGTCGACGCTCGCCGCGAGCAGCTTCTGCAGGCCGCCGAAGTGCTCCACCAGGCGGTCGATGACCAGGCCCGGGATCCGCGGGACCTTCGCGAGGAGCCGGTAACCCCGGGGGGACACCGCCGAGTCGAGGGTCTCGGGCGAGCCCGAGTAGCCCAGCGCCCGGGCCACGCCGGGGAGTTCCAGCAGCTCCGCGTGGGAGAGCCGGTCCAGCTCAGCGACCGCCTCGGGGACCGTGCGCTGGCGCTTGCCCGTGCGCTCGGGCACGTAGTCCCGGACGACCAGCTCCCGCTCCGGCTCCACGCCCGCGATCAGCTCGTCCAGCTGGAGGGAGAGCAGCCGGCCGTCCGTGCCGAGCTCCACGACGTACTCCGCGATCTCCGTGGCGATACGGCGCACCATCTCCAGCCGCTGCGAGACCGCGGAGACGTCCCGGACGGTCACCAGGTCCTCGATCTCGAGGGCCGAGAGCGTGCCCGCCACCTCGTCCAGGCGGAGCTTGTAGCGCTCCAGTGTGGCGAGCGCCTGGTTGGCCCGGGACAGGATCGCCGCCGAGTCCTCCAGCACGCGGCGGTGCCCGTCGACGTACAGGGCGATCAGCCGCATCGACTGGCTGACGGAGACCACCGGGAAGCCCGACTGGATCGAGACCCGCTGCGCCGTGCGGTGCCGGGTGCCCGTCTCCTCCGTGGGGATCGAGGCGTCGGGCAGCAGCTGGACGCCCGCGCGCAGGATCTTCCCGATGTCCTTGTCGAGGACCACGCCGCCGTCCAGCTTGCACAGTTCGCGCAGCCGCGTGGCGGAGAAGTCGACGTCGAGGACGAAACCGCCGGAGCAGATCTCCTCCACGGTCTTGTCCATACCGAGCACGATCAGTCCGCCCGTGTTCCCGCGCAGCACCCGCTCCAGGCCGTCGCGCAGCCCCGTGCCGGGCGCCACGGCGCTCAGCGCGCTGCGCATCTTCAGGCCGTCGGAACCCGGGCCGGAGCCGGCTCTGCCGGGAGCCGACACCCGGTCGTTGACTGCCACTTCGACTCCTCCGCTGGGGGCCGGGGGCGCGCCCCCGGTTCAGCGCCGCATGCGCTGGACGGGCTAGGCCATGTACAAGGGGTACAAAGTCTACCGGCGGGCGTCCCCGGACATCCGGGGCTCCTGGGGTGCGGTGCCCTCGGAGGGGCCGGACGGGCCCTGCCGGGGGCGGGACTTGCGCCGCGGCAGGGCCTGAAGCGCGTCCCCTATGTCCGCTACCTCCCGAACCTGGATGCCCGGCGGGATCTTGCCCGGATCGGCCGGGACCAGCGCGTGCGTGAAGCCGAGCCGGGCCGCCTCGGCCAGCCGGCGGGAGACGCCCGTCACCCGCCGGACCTCCCCGGCGAGGCCCACCTCGCCGATCGCGACGAGGTTCTTGGGCAGCGGGGTGTCGGAGGCGGCGCTCGCGAGGGCCAGCGCGACGGCGAGGTCCGCGGCCGGTTCGGAGAGCTTCACGCCACCGACCGTCGCGCTGTAGATGTCCCGCTTGGACAGGGCGGCGATCTGGCCGCGCTGCTCCAGTACGGCCAGCATCATCGACACCCGGGACGTCTCCAGACCCGAGGTGGTGCGGCGCGGGGAGGGGATCTGGGAGTCGACGGTGAGCGCCTGGACCTCGGCGACCAGCGGGCGGCGGCCCTCCAGCGTCACGGTGAGACAGGTGCCGGGGACCGGCTCGTCGCGGCGGGTGAGGAACAGGCCGCTGGGGTCCGCCAGACCCGTGATCCCCTCGTCGTGCAGCTCGAAGCAGCCGACCTCGTCGGTGGCCCCGTAGCGGTTCTTCACACCGCGTACGAGACGCAGGCGCGCGTGCCGGTCGCCCTCGATCTGCAGCACCACGTCCACCAGGTGCTCCAGCAGCCGGGGGCCGGCGATCGCGCCGTCCTTCGTGACGTGGCCGACCAGGATCGTCGACATGCCGCGCTCCTTGGAGGCGCGGATCAGGGCGCCCGCGACCTCGCGCACCTGCGCCATGCCGCCGGGGGCGCCGTCGATCTCGCCGGAGGCGACGGTCTGCACGGAGTCCAGGACCAGCAGGGACGGCTTCACCTCGTCGAGGTGGCCGAGGACGGTGGCCAGGTCCGTCTCGGCCGCCAGGTAGAGGTGGTCGCTGAGGGCGTTGATGCGGTCGGCGCGCAGCCGGACCTGGCCCGCGGACTCCTCGCCCGTGACGTACAGGGTGCGGCGCTCGGCGTCGGCCGCCTTCGCGGCGACGTCCAGCAGCAGCGTGGACTTGCCGACGCCCGGCTCGCCCGCCATCAGGATCACCGCCCCGGGCACCAGACCGCCGCCCAGCACCCGGTCCAGCTCGGGCACGCCGGTGCCGCGGGCCTCGGCCCGGGTCCCGTCGACCTGGGCGATCGGCAGCGCGGCCGTCGTCACGCGGGTGGCCGCCGTCGTACGCACCTGGGGGGCGCCGGTCTCCTCGATCGTGCCCCACGCCTGGCACTCCGGGCAGCGCCCCAGCCACTTCGCGGTGGTCCAGCCGCATTCGGAGCACCGGTAGGAGGGCCGGTCCTTGCCGGCGGTCTTTCGCTGAGCCATGCGCGCCACGGTATCCGCCGGGTCTGACATCCCGCCCCCGGCGGCCCGGAGCGCGTCCCGCCCGGCGCGCGCCCCTGTCCGCCGCGCGCCCCCCGGAACGCTCCCTTCCTGTCCCCGATCGAAGGATCACATCACCCATCAGGGTGAGTTGGGTCAAACCCTCCGGATGCATCCGCCAGAATCCGCCTACCGTCACGGGGGTGACAAGCAGCAGGCCTGACCCACCGCGCACCCGAGGCGCACACGCCGGGGACACCCCCCGGCGCCGTACCGCGGAACAGCCCATACCGCAGGAGCCCCCCGCGGCCTACGACCCGTACCTGGACGGGCTGTTCACGTACTGCCTCTCCGTGCTCTGCGACCACGACGAGGCGATCGCCGCGCTCGGCGACGTCCTCGCGATCGCCGAGCGCCGCTCCCGTCGCGGCCGCGCCGCGGACCGGGAGGGCGGTCCGGCCGGGCTGCGCCCCTGGCTGTACGGGCTGGCCCGGTGGGCCTGTCTGCGCCGGATGACCCGGAAGGAACGGTCCCGCACCCCGGACCGCACCGCGCCCGTCGCCGCGGACGCCGTCGACCAGCGCCGCCGGGAGCTGGCCCGCCTCGCCTGGCCGGAGGCCGCCGGCACGTCCCCCGAGCAGCGTGAGGCGCTGGAGCTGGCCGTACGCCACGGGCTGCCGCCGGACGAGGTCGCCGCCGTCCTCGGCCTGGACGCGTACGCCGCCCGCGAGCTGCTCTCCCGCGCCGCCTGCGAGGTGGAGCGCACCCAGGCCGCGCTGGCGGTCGTCGAGCGCGGCAGCTGCCCGGCCGTGGCCCGGCTGGCCGGCGACACCGAGGTGCTGCTGGGCGCCGCCCTGCGCCGCGAGCTGGTCCGGCACGTCGACGACTGCCCCGACTGCCGCCGTACCGCGGAGCGCGCGGGCGCCGCGGCCGGCTGGCCCGGCTCGCTGGGCTGGATGGCCTCCGCCGCCGCCCCGCGCGACGCCGCCGCCGGCCGGCTGCCGGTGGTGCCCGCGCCGCGCGCCGCCGCCCACGCCGCGATGCTGTACGCCCAGCGCACCCGGCCCGTCCACGCCCCCCGCTACGACCGCACGGGCTTCCCGCAGGACCCGAAGATCCGCGCCGCCCGCCGCGACCGGCTGCGCAACCGCGCCATCACGTCCACGGTGGTGGCCACGGTCGTCGCCGCGCCCGTGCTGGCCCTCTGGGCCGCGTACCGGGGCGCTCCCGCGGACGCGGGCAGCCAGAGCGCGTTCCCGGCGGCGAGCGACCGGGCGGACGGCCCGCAGGAGCTGGACGGCGAGCCGGTGGAGAAGGCGGGCAGCGCCCAGGAGGCGCCCTCGCCGCGCTACACCGCCGGCAGCAGGACGCCGGACGTGTCCGTGGAGGTCATCGACAGCGGCGGCCCCGTCGACCGCCCCGGCACGGGCCCCGGCCGGCTCACCGTCGAGGCCATGCCCCGCGGCGACGCCACGGTCATCACCCTGCACGCCTCGGGCGGCACCGCGGTGCGCTGGCAGGCGTGGTCGGACGCCTCGTGGCTGACGTTCAGCAGGACCTCGGGCACGCTGTTCCCGGGTCAGAGCACGACGATCACGGTGTCCGTCGACCCGGCCCGCGAGCCGCGCGGCGACTGGAGCGCGCGGGTCTTCGTCGGCCCGTCGGGCGCGGAGATCCTGCTGTACGGCCGCGGCGACAGCCCCACGTCCCCGCCCCCGTCGTCGGAGCCCCCGCCGTCGTCGAGCCCTCCGCCGACGACGACCCCGCCTCCCGACCCGGACCCGACGACCCCGCCGCCCACGGGCGACCCGACCACCCCGCCCCCGTCGTCGGAGCCCCCGCCGAGCAGCGACCCGACGCCGACCAGCGACCCGACGACCGGCGGCGACCCGTCGCCGTCGGCCGTCGACCCGTCACCCTCGGGCGGCTGAACAAACGACAGAACCCCTCACGGACCCGGTCCGTGAGGGGTTCCGCCGTGCTGGGATCAGCCGAGCCTGCTCACATCCCGCACCGCGCCCTTGTCGGCGCTCGTCGCCATCGCCGCGTACGCCCGCAGAGCCGCCGACACCTTCCGCTCCCGGTCCTTCGGGGCGTACACCCCGCCCAGCGCCTCGCGGCGGGCGGCCAGCACGTCCTGCGGCACCACCAGCTCGATCGACCGGCTCGGGATGTCGATCCGGATCAGGTCGCCGTCCTCGACCAGCGCGATCGTGCCGCCCGACGCCGCCTCCGGCGACGCGTGGCCGATCGACAGCCCGGACGTACCGCCGGAGAACCGGCCGTCCGTGACCAGCGCGCAGCTCTTGCCGAGCCCGCGGCCCTTCAGGAAGGACGTCGGGTAGAGCATCTCCTGCATACCGGGACCGCCGCGGGGGCCCTCGTACCGGATGACGACGACGTCACCCTCCTTGATCTGCTTGCCGAGGATCTTGTCGCACGCCTCCTCCTGCGACTCGCAGACCACCGCGGGCCCCTCGAAGGTGAGGATGGAGGCGTCCACGCCGGCCGTCTTCACCACGCAGCCGTCCTCCGCGAGGTTGCCGCGCAGCACGGCCAGCCCGCCGTCCTTGCTGTACGCGTGCTCCACGGAGCGGATGCAGCCGCCGGCCGCGTCCGTGTCCAGGGACTCCCACCGCTCCGACTGCGAGAAGGCGGTCGCCGAGCGCACGCAGCCGGGGGCGGCGTGCCACAGCTCCACGGCCTCGGCCGCGGGGGAGCCGCCGCGCACGTCCCACTGCTTCAGCCAGTCGGCGAGGGAGTCGGCGTGGACGGCGTGCACGTCCTCGTTGAGCAGCCCGCCCCGGTACAGCTCGCCCAGGATCGCCGGGATGCCGCCGGCCCGGTGCACGTCCTCCATGTAGTACGTGCCCTGCGGCGCGACGTTCGGGGCGACCTTCGCCAGGCACGGCACCCGGCGGGAGACCGCGTCGATCTCGTCGAGGCCGAAGTCCAGGCCCGCCTCCTGGGCGGCGGCCAGCAGGTGCAGGATCGTGTTGGTGGAGCCGCCCATGGCGATGTCCAGCGCCATCGCGTTCTCGAACGCGGCGCGGGTGGCGATGTTGCGGGGCAGGACGGTCTCGTCGTCCTGCTCGTAGTAGCGCCGGGCCAGCTCCACGACGTTGCGGCCGGCCTCCTCGTACAGCGCCCGGCGGGCGGTGTGGGTGGCCAGCACGGAGCCGTTGCCCGGCAGGGAGAGGCCGATGGCCTCGGTGAGGCAGTTCATCGAGTTCGCGGTGAACATCCCGGAGCAGGAGCCACACGTCGGACAGGCGTTCTCCTCGATGCGCAGCACGTCCGCGTCGGAGACCGAGTCGTTGGCCGCGTCCACCATGGCGTCGATCAGGTCCAGCTTGCGCACGGTGCCGTCCACCAGCGTCGCCCGGCCGGCCTCCATCGGGCCGCCGGAGACGAAGACGACCGGGATGTTCAGCCGCAGGGCGGCCATCAGCATGCCCGGGGTGATCTTGTCGCAGTTGGAGATGCAGATCAGCGCGTCGGCGCAGTGCGCCTCGACCATGTACTCCACGGAGTCGGCGATCAGGTCGCGCGAGGGCAGGCTGTAGAGCATGCCGCCGTGGCCCATCGCGATGCCGTCGTCCACGGCGATGGTGTTGAACTCCCGGGGGACCGCCCCCGCGGCCTTGATCGCGTCCGAGACGATCCGGCCCACCGGCGCGAGGTGGGTGTGGCCGGGGACGAACTCGGTGAAGCTGTTGGCGACCGCGATGATCGGCTTGCCGATGTCCTCGTTCGCTACACCGGAGGCCCGCATAAGCGCGCGGGCGCCCGCCATGTTGCGGCCGTGGGTGACGGTACGGGACCTCAGCGCGGGCATCAGTGCCTCCCGGAGCAGATCAAGACGTGGAGCTTACGAGCCTACGCCCCGCGCTCAGGATCCGGACCCGGTGTCCGGGATGCGGACCCCGTAGGGGTGCCCCGCCGCCGGCGGTCAGGCCGGCGGATCCGTCAGATGGTGCTGCACCACCGGCGCCAGCCGCCGGATCAGCTCCTCGACGTCCGCCGAGGCCAGCGGCTCGACCTTGATGATGTAGCGCAGCATCGCCGTCCCCACCAGCTGCGCCACCGCCAGCTCCGCGCGCAGCTCCGCGTTCGGGCCGGGCAGCTGCGGGGCGACGCGCTTGAGGACGTTCCGTACGACCATCCGCCGGAAGATCGCGGCGGCCGTCTCGTTGTTCATCGCCGAGCGGATGACGGCGAGCAGCGGCTCGCGGGTGAAGGCGTTCTCCCAGACGCCGAACATGAACCGCGTCAGCCGCTCGCCGGCGCCGTCCAGCGGTCCGGAGAGCATCACGTCGGGGATGGACAGCGCGGGCTGGGCGGCGTCCTCCAGGGCGGACTCGAAGACCTGCTCCTTCGGCCCGAAGTAGTGGTGCACCAGCGCCGGGTCCACCTCCGCGCGCTTGGCGATGCCGCGGATGGACGCCTTGTCGTAACCCCGCTCGGCGAACTCCGTCCGCGCGGCCGTGAGGATCCGCTCGCGGGTGCTGGGGCCGTCGGGGGAGTCCGTACGGGACGGGCGTCCCGGCCGCCGGCGGGGGGACTCCGCAGCGGTCATCGCGGCATCCGCAGCCCGTGGTGCCCGGCCGGTCCCGCCTCCCGCGGGGCGGCGGCCGCCAGATTGAGCCGGGTGAAGGCCAGCGCCTCCGCCAGATCGGCCTCGCGTTCGGCGGCGGACATCGCGCGCCGGGTGTTCACCTCGACGACCACGTGCCCGCTGAACCCGGACGCCGCGAGCCGCTCCAGCAGCTCCGCACACGGCTGCTTGCCGCGCCCCGGCACCAGGTGCTCGTCCTTGCCGGAGCCCGAACCGTCCGCGAGATGCACGTGCGCCAGCCGGTCGCCCATCCGCTCCACCATCTCCAGCGCGTCGTTGCGGGCGGTCGCGGTGTGCGAGAGGTCGACGGTGAAGTGCCGGTAGTCCTGGTTGGCGACGTCCCAGTCCGGGGCGTACGCGAGCATCTCCCGGTCGCGGTAGCGCCACGGGTACATGTTCTCGACGGCGAACCGGACGTCCGTCTCGTCCGCCATCCGCCAGATCCCGTCGACGAACTCCTTGGCGTACTGCCGCTGCCAGCGGAACGGCGGATGCACCACGACCGTCGAGGCCCCCAGCCGCTCGGCGGCCGACCTCGCCCGCTGCAGCTTCTCCCACGGGTCCTTGGACCACACCCGCTGCGTGATCAGCAGACAGGGCGCGTGTACGGCGAGCACCGGCACCTGGTGGTAGTCGGACAGCCGGCGCAGGGCGTCGATGTCCTGGCTGACGGGATCCGTCCAGACCATGACCTCGACGCCGTCGTACCCGAGGCGTGCGGCCGTCTCGAAGGCCGTTGCCGTCGGCTCCGGGTAGACCGAGGCCGTGGACAGCGCGACCTTCGCGTCGGGGATTCGAACCTCGGTAGACGGTGCCACGCAGACAGACTAAAGCCTGCGCGGGGGGCGAGGTCCCCGCACCGGCCGTGGCCGGCCGGTCACGGAAGCTGGTCCAGCCGCCGCAGGATGATCCCCTCGCGCAGCGCCCAGGGACAGATCTCCAGCTCATCCACCCCGAACAGATCCATGGCCCCCTCCGCCACGAGCGCCCCGGCGAGGAGTTGCGCGGCGCGCCCCTCCGAGACCCCCGGCAGTTCCACGCGCTGGGCGGCCGTCATCGACGCCAGTCGCGGCACCCACTCCTCCAGCGCCTTGCGCCCCAGCGTGCGCGTCACGTACAGCCCCTCGCCGGAGCGCGCGGCGCCCGCGATCCGGGCGAGCTGGCGGAAGGTCTTCGACGTGGCCACCACCCGGTCCGGATCCCCGAGCCGGCTGAAATCGCTCACGGTGCGGGCGATCTGCGCCCGTACGAACCGGCGCAGCGCCCGTACGTCCGCCGGGTCCGGCGGATCACCCGGCAGCCACGACGACGTCAGCCGTCCCGCGCCCAGCGGCAGGGAGACGGCCTGGTCGGGGTCCTCGTCGATGCCGTACGCGATCTCCAGCGACCCCCCGCCGATGTCCAGCACCAGCAGCTTCCCCGCCGACCAGCCGAACCACCGGCGCGCGGCGAGGAACGTCAGCCGCGCCTCCTCCTCGCCGGAGAGCACGGTCAGCTTCACGCCGGTCCGGTCCGCGACCCGGGCCAGCACGTCCTCGGCGTTGGCCGCCTCGCGCACGGCGGAGGTGGCGAACGGCAGTACGTCCTCGGCGCCCTTGTCCTCGGACACCACCAGGGCTTCCTGGACGGTGTCGATCAGGCGCTCGATGCCCGGCTCGCCGATCGCGCCCTCCTCGTCGAGCAGTTCGGCCAGCCTCAGCTCCGCCTTGTGCGAGTAGGCGGGCAGCGGCCGGGCACCCGGGTGGGCGTCGACCACCAGCAGATGGACCGTATTCGAACCGACATCGAGCACTCCGAGTCTCATGGTGGAGACGCTACCGCCCTCCTGAACGGGCCGTACGCTGGAGGCGTGGCCAAGACGAACAACGCAAACCCGGCCGATGAGACCGGTCTCGACTTTCCCCGCGCATGGGTCGAATTCCCCGATCCGGCCGACGAGGACCAGATCTTCCGCTGCGATCTGACGTGGCTCACTTCGCGGTGGTCGTGCATCTTCGGCAAGGGGTGCCAGG
The DNA here is from genome assembly GCF_040680895.1 of Streptomyces sp. NPDC051940. Lineage (NCBI taxonomy): Bacteria > Bacillati > Actinomycetota > Actinomycetes > Kitasatosporales > Streptomycetaceae > Streptomyces > Streptomyces sp. NPDC051940. The sequence continues at coordinate 37,200 of NZ_JBFAXR010000068.1, forward strand.
GGATCCAGGAAGGGCGTGCGTCGGACGGGTGCTGCACGCTCGGCGCGCACTTCTCCGACAAGGACGACGAGAAGCGGGTCGCGGGGTACGTCAAGCAGCTCACGCCGGAGCTGTGGCAGTACCACGCGGAGGGCACGGCCACGAAGAAGGGCTGGGTCGAACTCGACGAGGACGGCGAGCGCAAGACCCGCCGTGTCGACGGCGCGTGCATCTTCAACAACCGCCCCGGCTTCGCCGCGGGCGCGGGCTGCGCGCTGCACCTGCTGGCGCTGCGCCAGGACCGCGAGCCGCTGGAGACGAAGCCGGACGTGTGCTGGCAGCTGCCGGTGCGGCGGACCTACGACTGGGTCACGCGGCCGGACGACACGAAGATCCTGATGGTCTCCATCGGCGAGTACGACCGCCGCGGCTGGGGCCCGGGCGGCCACGACCTCCACTGGTGGTGCACCTCGGCCCGCTCCGCCCACGGCGCCGGCGACCCGGTGTACGTCAGCTACCGCGCGGAACTGGTGGAACTGATGGGCCCCAAGGCCTACGACACCCTGGCCGAGCTGTGCGAACAACGCCTGGCGTCGACCCTGCCCCTGGTGGCACCACACCCGGCAGACGCCTGACCCCTTCCGACGCAGCCCACCACCCGCCCTGCCTGCGCCGCGTGCCCGCAGGCGGCGCGGCCGGCGAAGCCCGCCACCGACGTGCACCGCCTTCGTTACGCGGCCGGCCACGTCTGGGTGCGCGTGCGCGGAGCCCGGTGCCATTCGCTCTCGCCGAGCCACTTGCCGCCAGGTGTTCGTGGGCGAAGCCCCCAGAACCGACCCGTGCTTACCCGGCCGCCTCCTCCAACGGGGTCTGGGGCGGAGCCGCCGGAAGTTGGTCCACGCTCACGTGGCCGCCTGCTCCCACGGGGTCTGTGGCGGAGTCCCCGGGAAGTTGGTCCGCGCTCACCTGGCCACCTGCTCCCACGGGGTCTGTGGCGAAGCCCCCAGAACCGACCCGTGCCTCCCTGGCTGCCTGCTCCCACGGGGTCTGGGGCGGAGCCGCCGGAAGTTGGTCCGCGCTCACGTGGCCGCCTGCTCCCACGGGGTCTGTGGCGGAGTCCCCGGGAAGTTGGTCCGCGCTCACCTGGCCACCTCCTCCGACGGGGTCTGGGGCGAAGCCCCAGGAATCGACCCGTGCTTACCCGGCCGCCTCCTCCGACGGGGTCTGGGGCGGAGCCCCAGGAATCGACCCGTGCTTACCCGGCTACCTCCTCCCACGGGGTCTGGGGCGAAGCCCCAGGAAGGATCCGCGCCGACCCGGCCGCCCTCCCCTCAGGGGGTCTGGGGGCGGAGCCCCCAGAGCCTGCTCAATCGCGCCCCGCGCCGGAGGCGCTCCCGCCCCGGGCGATAATCGACGTATGAGTGACGCGCCCCCCGCCCCCGAGCCCCTGCGCTTCTTCGGGACGACCTGGGTCGACCGGGGTGCGCCCTACTGGGCGCGCCGCGTGGCGCTGGCCGTGGGCGCCCTGGCCGCCGCCGCGGGCGGCGCGTTCGTGCTGCGCCTCGCCTACGAGGGCCTGACCCTCGGCGACAGCGGGAACTTCGTCTCCTGGCTGATGATCGCCGCCTTCGCGGTCTGCAGCTCGCTGGCCTTCACCCGCACCCTCACCGGCTTCACCCGCCGCCGTACCGCCGAGGAGGCCGCCCGCGACGCCGCGTCCCGCGCCACGATGGGCATCGGCTTCATCGGCGTCCTGCTGGCGTACTTCGTCCGCGACCTGATCGAGGCACCCGGCGAGAAGCTCCACCGCGCCGAGTGGCAGGAGGCGGCCGCCCTGCGCGCCAAGCAGCGCACCACGCGCACCGGCAACCCGTCCAAGCGCAAGCGCCGGCGCTGACCGGCAACCCCGCTGACACCGGGCCGCCGGCCCCGGCATGATCGCCGTATGACGACGAAGCCGAGGTACTCCGAGACCCACCGCAACACCCACCGCGCGCTCTCCTTCGACACCGTCGCCGCCCAGTACGCCGCGGCCCGCCCCGGCTATCCACCCGCCCTCCTCGACGCCGTCGAGGACCTCACCGGCCGCCCGCTGAAGGACGCCGACGTGCTGGACTGCGGCGCCGGCACGGGCATCGCCACCCGGCTGCTGCGCACCCGCGGCGCACGCGTCGTCTCCCTCGAACCGGGCGCCGCCATGGCCGCCGAGCTGCGCGCCGCCGAGCCGGACGCGCCCGTCGTACGGGGCGACGGCAACGCCCTGCCGTTCGCGGCCGGCACCTTCGACCTGCTGACGTACGCCCAGGCCTGGCACTGGACCGAACCCGCCCGCTCCGTCCCGGAGGCCCTGCGCGTACTGCGGGATGACGGCGCGCTGGCGCTGTGGTGGAACGACGGGGACGCGAGCGTGGACTGGGTCGCCGAGGAGGAGGCCCGCCTCGACTACGTCAGCCGCGGCTTCACGGAGGACGTCCCGCTGATGCTGGCGCCCTTCCCGGTACGGGTCGACACCCGCGCCGTCGCGTGGTCGCGCCGCGTCTCGGTGGACGACCACGTACGCAACCTCGGCAGCCGCTCGTTCTTCAACGTCATGGAGCCCGAGCGCCGCACCGCCCTCCTCACCGAGGCCCGCGCCGAACTGCTGAAGCTCTTCCCGGACGGCGAACTCGACGAGCCGTACGTCTGCACCCTCCACCTCGTACGGGCGCGCTGAACCCCGACCCGTCTCAGGGGCTTCCCTGACTCGTCCCGGACATGTGTCAGCCTGCTTTGACAGGTCCGTCCGACACCTGTCAGCTTTGACTGACAGGCACCGGCGGAACGCGTAACACAAACGAAGGAAACGCATGGCGGAACCAGCCCGCCCCACCGGAGACGAGCTCCTCAAGGTGCTGGCGGCGCTCGGCAACCCGCACCGGCTGCGGATCGTCGCCGCGCTCCTCGGGGGCCGCAACTACGTCAGCAAACTGGCCCGCGACCTGAACATCGGCCGCCCGCTGCTGCACATGCACCTGCAGCGGCTGGAGGCCGCGGGGCTGGTCACCGGCGAGCTGGAGCTCTCGGACGACGGCAAGGCGATGAAGTACTTCGAGCTCACGCCGTTCAGCTACACCCTGACCCCCGAGACCGTCGCCGAGGCGGCGTACACGATCACGGACGACGAGACGCGGAAAGAGGACGCGAAGTGAACGAGCAGACGGTGACTCTCGCCGGGGACGAGGTCGGCGCCATCGTCGGCGCCGTCGGAGCCCTGGGCTTCTTCTCGCTGATGATCGTGATCGTCTGGCAGGTCGCGAGCACCTGGCGGGCGAAGATGCTGGCGGCGCGCGAGGAGCAGTACAAGCGGATGGCGCTGAAGTACCAGGAGCTGCTGGAGGACAACATCGAGCTCCACCGCCGATCGCTCGACGAACTCACGGACGCGAAGCGGGCGCTGACGTCGATGGAGAAGATGATGCGCGAGATCGAGTAGCGGCCGGGCCCGAAGGCTCGAAGGCTCGAAGGCTCGACGGCGTGCGGGTCCGGGGCTTGACGCCCCGCCCCCCGCGCGGGATATTCAACATATGGTGAATTACGACGAGGCAAGCCCACGCCCCCCGGACGGGCACGCGGCCGTGCACGCCCGCGGCCTCACCGTCGTCCGCGGCACCCGGACGGTCCTCAGGGGCATCGACCTGGACGTCCCGTACGGCCAGGTCACCGGGCTGCTCGGCCCCTCCGGCTGCGGCAAGTCCACGCTGATGCGCGCCATCGTCGGCACCCAGGCCAAGGTCACCGGCACCCTCGACGTACTCGGCGAGCCCGCCGGCGCCGCCCCGCTGCGCAGCCGCATCGGCTACGTCACCCAGGACCCCTCCGTCTACCGGGACCTCACCGCCCGGCAGAACCTCGAGTACTTCGCGTCCGTGCTCCAGCCGAGGACCTCCCGCGGCGACCGGCGCGGGCAGGTGGAGCGCGCGCTGGCCGACGTCGACCTCACGGACCACGGCGACGCCCTCGCCGGCAACCTCTCCGGCGGCCAGCTCAGCCGCGTCTCGCTGGCCGTGGCGCTGCTCGGCACCCCCGACCTGCTGGTCCTGGACGAGCCCACGGTCGGCCTGGACCCCGTGCTGCGCCGCGATCTGTGGAACCTCTTCCACCGCATCGCGAGCGAACGCGGCGCGACCCTGCTCATCTCCTCGCACGTCATGGACGAGGCCGAGCGCTGCCACCGGCTGCTGCTGATGCGCGAGGGGCGCATCCTCGCCGACGACGCCCCCGACGCGCTGCGCGAGCGGATGGGGACGGGCACGGTCGAAGAGGCGTTCCTCAAGATCGTCGACGCCGAAGCGGCCAAGGAGGCCCTGCGATGAACGCCACCCGCACCCTCGCCACCACCGCCCGCGTCCTGCGCCAGCTGCGCCACGACCCGCGCACGATCGCGATGATGCTGTTCATCCCGTGCGTCATGCTGGCCCTGCTGTACTGGGTCTTCGACGACAGCCCACGGCAGTTCAACGTCACCGGCGCCTCCCTGCTCGGCATCTTCCCGCTGATCACGATGTTCCTGGTGACCTCCATCGCCACCCTGCGCGAACGCACCAGCGGCACCCTGGAGCGCCTCCTCGCGATGCCGCTCGCCAAGGGCGACCTCATCGCCGGCTACGCGCTCGCCTTCGGCGTCATCGCGATCATCCAGGCGTCCCTGGCCACCGCGCTCGCGGTCTGGGCGCTCGACCTCGACGTCGCCGGCTCCCCGTGGCTGCTGCTGGTGGTCGCCCTGCTCGACGCGATCCTCGGCACGGCGCTCGGCCTGTTCGTGTCCGCGTTCGCGTCCTCGGAGTTCCAGGCGGTGCAGTTCATGCCGGCCGTCGTCCTCCCCCAGCTCCTGCTGTGCGGCCTGTTCGCGCCGCGCGACACGATGCAGCCGGTGCTGGAGGCCGTCTCGGACGTCCTGCCGATGTCGTACGCCGTCGACGCCATGGGTGAGGTCCTGGTGAACACGGACGTCACGGCGACGTTCGTCCGCGACGCGTCGATCGTCGCGGGTGTGGCGGTGCTGGTCCTGGCCCTGGGCGCGGCCACCCTCCGCCGCCGTACGGCCTGACGCGGCCCCCGAACCGTCCCGGCGGGTGGTAGCGGACCCGCCGGGACGTCCGCGCCCCGCCCGGTGCCCACCCTGTGGACAAACCGCGGTGAAGTCGGACCCGGATGCGAAGATGACCCCATGACGCAGAAGGTCGCAGTGCTCGGTGCGGGGAAGATCGGCGAGGCCCTCCTCAGCGGCATGATCCGCGCGGGCTGGTCGCCGAAGGACCTCCTCGTGACGACCCGCCGCCCGGAGCGCGCCGAGGAGCTGCGCACGCGGTACGGCGTGGAGGCCGTCTCCAACACCGAGGCCGTGAAGCGGGCCGACACCCTCATCCTCGCCGTGAAGCCGCAGGACATGAGCACCCTGCTCCGGGAGCTCGCCCAGGACCTGCCCGCCGACCGCCTGGTCATCAGCGCCGCCGCCGGCATCCCCACGGCCTTCATCGAGGACCACCTCCCGCACGACACCCCCGTCGTACGCGTCATGCCGAACACCCCGGTCCTCGTCGACGAGGGCATGTCCGTCCTCTCCGCCGGCAGCCACGCCGGCCCCGAGCACCTCGCCCACGCCGAGGAGATCTTCCAGCCCGTCGGCAAGACCCTCCGCGTCCCCGAGACGCAGCAGGACGCGGCCACCGCCCTGTCCGGCTCCGGCCCCGCGTACTTCTACTACCTCGTCGAGGCCATGACCGACGCGGGCATCCTCCTCGGCCTGCCCCGCGACAAGGCCCACGACCTGATCGTCCAGGCCGCCATCGGCGCCGCGGTGATGCTCCGCGACAGCGGCGAACACCCCGTCAAGCTCCGCGAGGCGGTCACCTCCCCGGCGGGTACGACGATCAACGCGATCCGCGAGCTGGAGAACCACGGCGTACGCGCCGCCCTGATCGCCGCCATCGAGGCGGCCCGCGACCGCTCCCGCGAACTGGCCTCCGGCCAGTAACAAGGCGCCCCGGCACCGGGATTGCCCCCGCCCCGCGGCGGGGGTTAGCCCCACCCGAAGACGGGCGCCCGCCGGATCCACGCGGCGAGCGCCGCTCCCTACCGTCGTAGCCATGACGAAGAAGCGGCGCATCCTGGCCCTGACCCTCACGACCGCGGCCCTCACGGGCGCCACGGCCACCGCCTGCTCCACCACGCACGACGGCACGCCCGAGACCCGCACGTTCACCCTGCCCCGCGGCACGGAGACCCTGACCATCGACGCCGAGGACACCGCCGTCGAACTCGTGCCCGTGGCCCGCACCGGCACGGACATCAAGGTCACCCGCCGGTTCGAGGCCAAGGAGTGGAACGGCGACACCGGCATCAGCTGGTCCCAGGACGGCAGCACCCTCAGCTTCCGTACGAAGTGCAGCGGCGTGTTCGTCGACTGCGAGGCCAGCCACCGGGTCGAGGTCCCCGCGAACCTGGCGGTGAAGGTGAAGGGCCGCGACGGCTCCATCACGGCCAGGGGTTTCGCGAAGCCCCTGGACATCAACAGCCACGACGGCTCCATCCGCATCGAGGACAGCACCGCCCCCCTCAGCCTCACCACGCACGACGGCTCGATCCGCGTCGACGGCAGCACGGCCCCGCTGACCATGAGCACCACGGACGGCTCCATCCGCGCCTCCGCACTGACCTCCTCGGACGTCACGGCGAACACCCACGACGGCTCCATCCGCCTGACCTTCACGGACACCCCGCGGCAGGTGAAGGCGGAGAGCCGGGACGGCAGCGTCCGCCTCGCCGTCCCGCGCACGCCGTACAGGATCACGACCTCGGCCAAGGACGGCAGCGTCGACGTCGACGTCCCGCGCGACGACGCCAGCTCCCACACCCTGGAGGCCCGCACGCACGACGGCTCGATCCACATCAGCGCCACGGCCTAGCCGACGCGCTCACCCCGCCGCCGGCATCAGCCCCACCGCCTCGTACGCCGCGTCCACCCGGGGCCGCGCCAGCCCGCGCGCCCGCTCGGCCCCCGCCCGCAGCACCGCGTCGACCTGCGCCGGATCCGCCGCGATCTCCGCGTGCCGGCGCTGCACGGGCCGCAGCAGCTCCACCACGGCGTCGGCGGTGTCCCGCTTCAGCACCCCGTACCCGGCCCCCGCCGCCGCGTACTCCTCGGCGACCTCCGCCGGCTTACGGGACGTGGCCGCCGCCAGCAGCTCCAGCAGGTTCGACAGCCCCGGCCGCTCCTCCCGGTCGTACGCGATCCCGCTCCCGCTGTCCGTGACCGCCCGCATGATCTTCTTCCGCAGTACGTCGGGCTCGTCCAGCAGCCGGAGCACCCCGCTCGTCACGGCCCGGGACTTGCCCATCTTCGCGCCGGGCTCCTGCAGATCCATCACCCGTGTCGCCACGGCCGGATGCGTCGCCCGCGGCACCCGGAACACCGGCCCGTACCGCTGGTTGAACCGCGCCGCCAGATCCCGCGCCAGCTCGACGTGCTGCGCCTGGTCGTCGCCGACCGGCACCTCGTCCGTCCCGAACATCAGGATGTCCGCGGCCATCAGCACGGGATAGGTGAGCAGCGACAACCGCACACTGCCCCCCTTGGCCCGCTCCTGCGCGGCCTTCTCCTTGTACTGGACCATCCGCCGCATCTCGCCGTCCGTGGCCGTGCACTCCAGCAGATAACCGAGCCGGGTGTGCTCGTCCACATGGCTCTGCACATAGACGGTGCACAGCGCCGGATCGAGCCCGCAGGCCAGGAGCAGCTGCGCCGTCTGCCGGGTCAGCCTTCTCAGCCGCGCCGGATCGTGCTCGACGGTCATGGCGTGCAGATCGACGACGCAGAACAGGGCGTCCGCCCGGTGCTGGTCCTCCTCGGCCCACCGCCGGATGGCCCCCAGATAGTTCCCGATGGTCAGATGCCCGGTGGGCTGGGCGCCGCTGAAGATACGAAGTCGCGTCATGGCTGGTCACGTCTCCCGTGAGCTCGGTGGTCGGGCCGTACGGTCCGCCGGCCGGCTGCGGGTACCAGACACGCGAAACGGCCGCCGGATCGGCGGCCGTGGGATGCATACGAGAGCGGCCGCCGTCAGGCGGCCCACCACAGGTGGTGATGGCTGCTGCTCGCATGCAGGTTCATAGGGGCAACGGTAGCGAGGCGGGGCCCACGGGGCGAGGTCTTTGCCCACGTCGAGGGGGGCTTGACACGGCCCCCTCGGATCCGTAAGGTTCTCCGAGTTGCCACGGAGCCGGTTGAAGGTTCCGAGCGGTCCATCGGATCGTTTCCGGCGACACCCACTACTCAGCACGTCCCCTTCACCGGGTCAATTTCGGCATGCCGAAATTCGATTCGAAAAGGCTCGATTAGGAGTCTGGAGGGAAACCCGCTAACGTAGTGAACACACCGCGAGGGCGGGCCGCGAAAGCGAAAACGACCTCACGGAGTGAATCCCGCCGGCCGGGACAGAGACTGAAAAGGATCTGATAGAGTCGGAAACACCGAAGGGAAGCGCCCGGAGGAAAGCCCGAGAGGGTGAGTACGAAGGAAGCGTCCGTTCCTTGAGAACTCAACAGCGTGCCAAA
>NZ_JBFAXR010000069.1:0-45401 GCF_040680895.1 Streptomyces sp. NPDC051940
TGTGGTCCCGGGCGGCGCGAGCGCTGCGGGCGGCTGCGCCCACCCGTGCCGCCCCAGCGGCACGACTGCCCGCAGCCTTTGCGACACGCACCGTCCGGCACCCCCAGGCCCCCTTGCGTTCATCACGCGGTGAGCCTGTGGTCCCGGGGGGCGCGAGCCCTGCGGGCCGGCTGCGCCCACCCGTGCCGCCCCAGCGGCACGACTGCCCGCAGCCTTTGCGACGCGCGCCGTCCGGCAACCCCAGGGCTCCCTGCGTCCGTCACGCGGTGAGGCTGTGGTCCCCGGCGGCGCGGCCCCGCAGCCTGCGCGGCGTGCGCTGTGGTCCCCCTGCACGTCAGGGAAGGCAGCCCCCGGACACACCCCCGTGCCCGCCCCCTCCGCCACCGCGGGGAACGCGCCCCCAGGCGCCGGCGGTGACCAGGGGAGACGGTGACGGGTGGTGTGTGGGTGGGGGCAATCCCCGCGCCGGAGGCGCGGGGCGGCGCCGGGCACCGGACGTGGACCGCCCACCCCGCCGGAGGCGCGGGCGGCACCGGACGTAAACCGCCCACCCCGCCGGAGGCGCGGGCGGCGCCGGACGTGGACCGCCCACCCCGCCGGAGGCGCCCGCGGACGCCGCCGGCGGGGTGGGAAGCCAAGGCCTACAAGGCCTTGATGCGGATGTCGCGGAAGGAGATGACGTCCGTCGTGCCGTGGACCTGGAGCCCGACGTACCCCTGCGTGCGCTGGCGCCCGTCCGTACCGGGATCGTCCGCCCGCGGCGGCGAGAAGAGCTGACCCGGCGCGTTGTCGAACTCGTTGATCAGAACGCCGTTGCGGAAGATCGAGTAGTGCTGGCCGACGACCCTGATCTCGTAGTCGTTCCAGACCCCCTTCTCCGTGGGCAGCGACTCCCCCCGGTTCACGAGGTCGAACCCGTAGACCGACCCGGTCTTGTACTGGTCACCGTCCTCCCGGTCCAGGATCTGCACCTCGTGCCCGTACTTGATGGCGACCCACTCCGGCCGCGACTCCCCGGGGAAGTCGTGCACCCACGGGAAGCGCACGAAGACCCCGCTGTTGGCCCGCCCCGTACCGGGCGCGTCGTCCCGGAACTGCAGCCGGAGCGAGAAGTCCCCGTACTTCTGCGCGGGGAACCACAGCATCCCGAGCCCGCCCAGGGTCGTACCGCTGGTCATCGTGCCGTCCGCGTTGAGGCGGAAGGACCCGCCGCCGACGTGCTGCCACTGCCCGAAGGACGCGGCCGTACCGTCGAAGAGCGGCTTGTAGCCCTTGCCGTCGACGCCCACGTCGCTCGCCGCCGCCGCGTCGTCGATCTCGTCCCGCTCGGGACGGTCCAGGACGCCGGCCGCGTACAACCCGTCCGTCACGGCCTTCACGTGCGCGACGAACCGGCTGTGGGACGGCCACGCCTTCTCGTCCTCGATCACCTCGTTGATCTTGCACCCGCTGCCCGTGGTCCGGTTGGGCACGGAGGTGACGACGTCGCCGACGAAGACGACCGGACGGGCGTCCGTCTCTGGGCAGTTGGGCGAGGGGTTCACGTCGCTCTCGACGACCGTGAAGGTCACCGACTTCGGCACCGAGGAGTTCCCCGCCTTGTCGACGGCCCGGTAGGTCACCGTGTGCGTGCCGACCGCGTGCACCATGAAGGCCCCGGTGTACACCGTGTACGCGCCGCCCGCGAGCGAGTACTCGATCCGCTCGACGCCCGACTCCGCGTCGGAGGCGGTGAGGGTGACGGTCGCCATGTCCTTGAAGTACCCGGCGGTGTTCTGCTCCCCGGTGACCGCCGCGTTCACGGTGGGCGGGGTCGTGTCGTTGCCGGGTGCCTCGACGACGGTGAAGGAGACCGTCTTCTCCGCCTCCACGTTGCCCGCCTTGTCGGTGGCCCGATAGGTCACCGTGTGCGCGCCGACGGTGTCGACGACGACCGGCGCCTCGTAGGCGGAGTACGCACCGGAGTCGACCTTGTAGTCGATCCGGTCCACGCCGGACTGGGCGTCGGTGGACGACAGCGCGACCGTCGCGTTGCCGACGTAGTTGCCGTTGGTGTCCTGGCTCCCGCTGACCTGCGCGGAGGAGACCGGCGGGGTGGTGTCCGTCCCCGAACCGTCGGTGACGGTGAGCACGCCCCACATGTCGCCGTGCCCGGGGATGGCGCAGTAGTAGCGGTACGTGCCCGGGGTGAGCGTGACGTCGACCTGCCAGCGGCCGCCGTTCTCGTCGGCGGGGTTGGCCAGGATGTTGGCGGACACGTCGTGGTTGTAGCCGGGCGTGGAGGTGTCGAAGGTGAGCGTGTGCGGCATGCCGCTGGTGTTGCCGGTGGCCGCGCTGTTCTCGAAGACGAGGGTGGCGGGGCCCGAGACGGCGGTCGCCGGGGCGGACTTGTAGCGGGTGATGGAGTCGTCGGCGGTCCAGGTCAGGACCTGGGCGGCGGTCGTCTCCCCGGCCGTCCCCGCGGAGGCGGGCAGCCCCGGCGCGAGGAGCGCGAGGCACGCCGCCACCACGGCGATGAGCACGCGTTTGAGCTGCATGGCTGGGTCCCCTCCTCAGGACTGCGTGATCAGGTCGGCGGGCAGCGGGGTCGCGGGCCCGCCCTTGTACGTCACGCGCCACAGCGCCGACTTGCTGTCCGCGTTGAAGAAGCCGCGCCCGTAGTCCAGGACGTAGAGCGAGCCGTCGGGGGCGAACTTCCAGTCCATGAGGTTCCTGATCCCGTCGTTGCCGGGCGGCACGATCCGGTCCAGGCCCTCGGCGTGCACGGGGCGTCCGCCCAGGTTGCCGGGGTCCATCAGGACCGCGTGGCGCGGCTGGTCGCCGTCGTAGAAGTCGCCGGTGAACCATTTCCCGTCCCAGTACTCCGGCCATTTCACGGCGGAGGTGCTGGAGGCGTCGTAGCGGTAGACCGGCCCGCACATCGCGGCCTGCCCGCCGCCCTTGAGCCAGGGCAGCAGCAGTGTCTGCTCCGCCAGCTTGTAGCTGGGGACGCCGCCGGTGCGCGGGAAGTCGGGGCCGCCGCCCTGCGGGGAGTACCAGATGGTGTTGTTGCGGGCGGCCGGCAGGTCCACCAGGCCGTCGTTGTTGGGCGAGTCGTTCTTCAGCCGGTCGCAGTTGTACCAGCCCAGCGGGACGGCCGGATCGGGCAGGTTGCGGTCGCGGTAGGGCTGCTTGTTGCCCATGCAGTACGGCCAGCCCTGGTTGCCGGCGCTGGTGATCACAGCGAACGTGTCGTACTTGGCCGGTCCCCAGGTGGTGGACGGCGTGCCGGCGTCGGGGCCGACCCACCCGGCGTAGAGGTAGTCGGTCTTCTGGTCGACCCAGATCCGGGCGGGGTTGCGGACGCCCATGACGTAGATCTCGGCGCGGGTCCTCGCCGTGCCGGGGGCGAAGAGGTTCCCGGTGGGGACGGTGTACGAGCCCTCCGGCGTCGGGTGGATGCGCAGGATCTTGCCGTTGAGGTTGTTGGTGTTGCCCGCGGTGCGGCGGGCGTCGGCGAAGGAGACGCCCTCGTAGGACGGGACCGGGTTGTTGCCGGAGTAGCCGTCGCTGAAGCGGGAGGAGTTGTTGTCGCCGGTGGCGATGTAGAGGTTGCCCTTGGAGTCCCAGGCCATGCCGCCGCCGGCGTGGCAGCAGCTGTGGATCTGCACGGGCCAGGAGAGCAGGACCTTCTCGCTGGTCAGGTCGAGCTTGTCGGTGGTCTGGTCGAGGGTGAAGCGGGAGATGCGGCGCTCCGCGATCTGCTTCGTACGGTCGATCCGGTTGTGCGGCGTCCAGTGCAGGTACATCCAGCCGTTGGTGTCGAACGCCGGGTCGAGGGTGATGCCGAGCAGGCCCTCCTCGACCTTGACCAGTTCGTCGCCGCCGCCCTTGTTGCCGAAGACCTCCAGCGTGGCGACCTCGCTCGCCCGGCCGGCCTTCGGGTCCCAGACGTGGACGGTGCCGGGGCCCTTGCCGACCTCGGGGTTGTTCCAGTCGGTGACGACGGGGGCGCCCGACCAGCGGCCGCCGCGGCCGATGTAGAAGACGCGGCCGTCGTTCGCGATGGCCATGCCGTGGGGTTCGCCGATCTGGTCGAGCTGGTTCGGCTGGTTGGGCGGGGTGAGGCGGTTGGCCTCGTAGTTGGCGGCGATGGTGGCCTGGCAGTCGGCGCGGGCCAGGCGCGAGGTCCACAGCAGGGCGCCGCGCAGGTGCTTGCGGAAGCCCTCCTCCGTGAAGCTCGCCGTCGTACCGCCCATGCCGGTGTAGAAGGAGCGGCCGCCGTCGTAGTCGCGGCACCAGGAGATCGGGTGGTCCCAGCCGTTGGCCCCGGCGGCCGGCTGGTAGCTGCGTTCGCGGACGCGGGCCACGGTGTGGACGGTGGCGCTGGGGTTGGGCGACCAGTTCAGCCAGACGTCCTTGCGGGCCCACTCCAGCGGCAGGCCGCTGGTGGCCGGGTGCCGGCGGTCGGGGACCTCGACGACGGCGGTCTGCGCGGCGCCCGGGTCGCCGGCCGCGGGCCGGGAGCCGATGAGGCCGGTGAACCAGGTGGAGGCCGGTTCGGCGCGGGCGGCGTCGTGGATGCCGACGAATCCGCCGCCGGACCGCACGTACGACTGGAAGGCCGCCTCCTGGGCGTCGGTCAGCACGTCGCCCTGGGCGGCGAGGAAGACGACCGCGTTGTACGGGCGGAGCTTCTTGTCCGTGAAGACCGCCGGATCGGCGGTGGCGTCCACCGTGAACCCCGGTCCGCCCGTGGTCTCGCCGAGTGCCTCGATCGCCGCGATGCCGGGGGCGACGGTGTCGCCGCTGCCGTGGAAGACCAGCACCCGGGCGTTGGACCCGCCCGGTGGACCCTCCGCGGCCGCGGCGGCCGGTGTGCCGCCCAGCAGTCCCGCGGCCAGGGCGGCCGTGACGCCCACCGCCGCCCAACCTCGCCGTATTCGTGCCCCTCGCCTCATGGTTGTACGTCCCATCCTCAGCGATGCCCGACCGTGCGGTGTGCGGGTGGGCCGCCGCCCGGACGCGGACCCGGCCCGAAGGGTCGGCGTGTCCGCGACAACGTTGCCCACAACGTCGAAGGAACCTAGACGGCTTTTCACAACCCGCCAAGCCCTACTACCGAATTGGCCCGAACTTTGTCCCGAGGGTGGGCAAAGTCTTGGCATGCGCATAGCATCCCTCGCCGTACGGAGCCTGCCGGAGCCCGCCGCAGCCGCGCGCGGCCGGCCGGAGCCGTACGAAAGCCCGTCGGAGCCTGTCCGCAGCCGCCAGCCGCACGAAGGGGACGCCGCCCATGCCGCAGAGCCGTTTCTTCTCCCGGAGGTCCTTCGCGACCGGAGCGGCCGCCGCCGCCATCGCCCCGGTCGCCGTCGCCACGGCGGGCGCCACCCGGCCGGCCGCCGCACCACAGCCGGCCGGTGAGGTGCGGCGGGTCACGATGTACGCCGAGGAGCTGCCCGGCGGACAGCTGGGGTACGGGCTGGAGCCGGGGAAGGCGACGGTTCCCGGCCCTCTGCTGACGATGTACGAGGGCGACACGATGGTCGTCGAGCTGCACAACACCCTCGACGTCCCGGTCAGCCTGCACCCGCACGGCGTGGACTACGACATCGACAACGACGGCACCGCGATGACCGACAGCGTCGTCCCGCCGGGCGCCTCCCGCACGTACACCTGGCAGAGCCACAACCAGCGCCAGCGCGCCGACGGCACGTACATCGCGGGCAGCGCCGGCTACTGGCACTACCACGACCACATCGTCGGCACCGCGCACGGCACCGGCGGCGTACGGCGCGGGCTGTACGGCGGGCTGATCGTGCGCCGGCGCGGGGACGTGCTCCCGGACCGGACCTTCACGATCGTCTTCAACGACATGATGATCAACAACCGTCCGGCCGCCTCACCGCCCGACTTCACGGCCAAGCTGGGCGAGCGCGTCGAGGTCGTCATGATCACGCACGGTGAGCTATATCACACGTTCCATCTGCACGGGCACCGCTGGGTGGACAACCGCACCGGCCTGCCGACCGGCCCCGACGACCCCAGCCCGGTGATCGACAACAAGATCTGCGGGCCGGGCGACTCGTTCGGCTTCCAGGTGGTCGCGGGCGAACTGGTGGGATCCGGCCACTGGATGTACCACTGCCATGTGCAGAGCCACTCCGACCAGGGGATGGCCGGGATGTTCATCGTCACCAACCCGGACGGCACGGTCGCGGGCACGCATGTGGCCGACGCGATGAAGCCGGCCGAGGGGACGGCGGAACACGAGCACTGAGGGGTGCGGGGCGGAAGCGCTCCCGGGCACGGCGGTCCCGCCGGGGCTGACGCGCGCGTCAACGCGGCCGAGAACGCACGGGCGTTGGGACCGGCGGCCGGCCCCGCACTGGGCCCGCTCCCATGACACGGAGAGGTGCAGACCAAGGCCGTCCGGAATTGGTTCAACCACTGTCTGCGGCATTTGCCCTCACAGGAATCCCACAACTACGATCCAGCAACGTGACTGATAGCGATCTGATCCGGGCAAGTTTCGCCAGAATCGAGCGGCGAGCGGACCATGTCGCCAAGTACTTCTACTCCCACCTCTTCGCCGCCAATCCCGGCGTCCGCGCGATGTTCCCCGCGGACATGTCGGAGCAGCGCGACCGGCTCTTCGCCGCGCTGACGCAGGTCGTGCAGCGGCTCGAGGACCCCGGGCTGCCCGAGTTCCTGGAAGCCCTGGGCCGAGATCACCGCAAGTTCGGCGCGAAGCCGGAGCACTACACGGCGGTGGGGCAGAGCCTCATCGCCGCACTGCGTTTCGGGGCCCAGATGACCTGGGACGAGCCCACCGAGCAGGCGTGGCTGGCGGCGTACGGGGTGCTCGCGGAGGCCATGATCCGCGGCAGCGAGTCCGCGGAGAGGCAGGGCGACCCGCCGTACTGGGAGGCCATCGTCCTCTACCACGCCCGGCAGGGGCGCGACAACGCCAAGCTCACGCTGCTGCCGGAGCGCGACTTCCCGTTCACCGCGGGCCAGTTCACCAGCGTCGAGGCCCCGGCGCTGCGCCCGCAGGTGTGGCGGCCGTACACCATCGCCTGCGCGCCGCGCACCGACAACACCATCGATCTGCACGTCAGCCGGATCGACGGCGGTCTGCTCTCCCCCGCGCTGATCGACGAGGTGCGCGAGGGCGACACCCTGCGGCTCGGACCGCCGTCCGGCACCACGGTGCTGGCGTCCGGCTCCACCCGCCCGGCCACGTTCATAGCCGCCGGCACGGGGTGGGCCACGATCCGCGCCCTGCTGGAGGAGTGGCTGCGCGGCATACCGCCCACGCAGGTCCGGGCGTTCGTCGCCGCCCGCAGCCCCGAGCACCTCTACGACGAGGAGGCCATCCGCGCGGTCGCGGAGACGCACCCCTGGCTCAATCTGCGCACGATCACCGCCCAGCCCGGCGAGAGCGTGGCCATGGCCTGGCGCCGGCTCGCGGCGGCGCTCACCTCGTACGCGGACTGGCCGGCCCAGGACGTGTACGTCAGCGGCCCGCCCGGCTTCATCGTCGCGGTGCGCGAGCTGCTGCTCACCCACGGCGCCGCCCCGGAGCGGCTCGCCCACGACCTCGTCCCGCTGCCGACGCAGGGTGGCCGCGCCCCGGGCCACACGGAGTGGTTCCTCAACCCTCCGCAGCCCCGCTGGATCAACCCCGCGGACCGCGACCCCTGGGCCGGCCCGCACGGCGGCCCGCGCCCGCGCGCGGGCAGCGAACGCGAGCAGGGCGGGCACCACCCGGGGGCCTGAGCGGAGGCGGGCCGGGGCCCCTCAGCCCAGCTCCCGCCCGGCCGTGCTGTCGACGTACGCCGGGATCTCGCCGTCGTGCCGGTCACCGGTGGTCAGCGTGCCGGACGGCTCGAACATGAGGATCGACCCGCCCGGCGACGACGGCTTGTGCTCCGTGCCGCGCGGCACCACGAAGGTGTCCCCCTCGCGCAGCCGTACCGTCGTCTCCGCGCCGTCGGGCCCGCGCAGCGCGATGTCGAAGGTCCCCTTCAGTACGAGGAAGAACTCGTCGGTTTCCTCGTGCACGTGCCACACGTGCTCGCCGCGCACATGCGCGATCCGTACGTCGTAGTCGTTCATCCGGGCCACGATCCGCGGGCTGTAGATCTCGTCGAAGGAGGCCAGCGCCTCGCTGAGGTTCACGGGTTCCATCCGGCCAGGGTGGCCGGGGTCAGCCCGTCGCGTCTTGTACGGGCGTGCGCCCGCGGGCCGTGAGGCCGCCCGCCACGACCGCCGCCGCCAGGATCAGGCCCGTCAGCAGGACCGGCTGCGAGGTGAAGGTCATCACCAGGATCAGGGCCGCGGCCGCGGGGAACAGCGCGGCGTGGAGCAGGCCGCCGGCGTGGTGCGGGCGCAGGTGGAGGAGCCAGACGGTGAGGACGAACACCGCCACCGGGATCGTCAGCGCCGCGGCCGCCGTCCGGTCCGCGGCGTGCGAGTGGCCGGACGCCTGGTCGACCGCCAGCGCGATCCCCGCGCCGACGGCCGCCGCGGAGGCGAAGATCGCGTAGTGGCCGTAGCCCCACCGCAGGGACGCCCGCAGCGACGTCAGCAGGTCGTGGGAGGACTTGGAGAAGTACAGCCACCACATCGAGAAGACGATGAACAGCCCGCCGATCGCCGTGGTCGCCAGGTCCTCGATGTGCACGTCGTCGTCCAGCGCCTGCTGCACCGCGACGGTCGAGGCCAGGATCGACTCGCCCAGCACGATGATCGTGAACAGTCCGTACCGCTCGGCGATGTGGTGCGGATGCCAGGTGGTGGCCTGCCGGTGCTCCGCGAAGTACGGCACCGCCAGCTCCGCCGCCACCAGCACCGGGAACGCCCACAGCCCGGCCGTCTCCGGCAGCGCCAGCCGCACCACCCAGCCGAGCTGCACGACGCTGATCCCCGCCGCGTACCGCAGGCACGCCGTACGGTGCTCCGGATCGCCGGCCGCCGCGCGCAGCCACTGCGGGACGGCGGCCAGCCGCATGATGACGTACCCGAGGGTCACGACACCGAAGTCCTTGCTGTCCATGGCCCGCGGGACCCCGGCGGCGATGACGAGCGCGCCCGTCATCTGCACGAACACCGCCAGCCTGTACGGCACGTCGTCGGTGTCGTACGCGGAGGCGAACCAGGTGAAGTTCATCCAGGCCCACCAGATCGCGAAGAACGCCATCACGAACCCGGTGACGCCGTCGCCGGTGTGCTGCTCCGCGACCGCGTGGTGCAGACCGGCCGCGGCCTGGGCCACGGCCACCACGAAGACCAGGTCGTAGAGCAGCTCGAGGGGGGTGGCCACGCGGTGCGCCTCGTCGGGGCTGCGGCCGGACATCTGGGTCATGGGACGACGGTAGCGGGCCGCGAGTGACGGGCGTTGCGCGCTGGGGCTCCTTACCGCGCACCGAATGTCAAGACCGCTCGGGCGCGTTCACCCCATCGGGCGAATTCGCTTGGTTGCGGGAGGGTCAAGTCTTGCCACAGCTCGGGGATGGACCATTACGGTGATCGGTGATCGCAGGGGTGCCCTGACCACGCTCCGCTGCGTCCTTGTCATCTCCACAGTGCTCTTTCCACCGCGTTATCTCCACAGCGTCATCTCCACCGTGTCATCGACACCGTTCGTTGCCACCGCCACGCCGCCGCACGCCGCGAGGGGGACCGTCGTGCAAGCAGAGGCCCCGCAGACGCCTGCCGGGGAGCCGACGGCTCCCCGGCCCACGCGGTACGCCCGGAGCTATCGCTTACAGGGCTGCGCCGTGCTCGAACTGCACGGCGAGATAGACCTCGCCGCGCTGCCGGAGGCCGAACCCCATGTGGACGCGCTGACCGCGCCGCCGCGCCCGCGGGTGGTGATCGACCTGCGCGCCGCGGAGTTCTTCGACTGCTCGGGCCTGCGCCTGCTGTGCCGCGCGTACCGCCGGGTCGACGAGCGCTCCGGCACGCTGCGGGTGGTGTGCGACCGGAAGATCATCCTGCGGGTGCTGCGGGCGTCGGACCTGCTGCAGCTCTTCCGTCCGGTGGGGACGCTGGAGGAGGCGTTGGAGGACGTCCGGGAGAGCCACGGGGAGAGCACCGGAGAGGGCCTCGGGGAGCACCTCGGGGAGCACCTCGGCGAGGACTGATCACCGCGCTCCCCGCCCCGGGTTGAACGCACCCGTCCGGAAGCGGCGTCGCGGCAGCGGGAGTACGACGAACCCGGCCTGTCCCTCGGGCTGCTCCGGGGCGGGCGCCGGCGCGGCCGGGGCCTTGCGGCAGACGAGGGCCTCGGGGTCGTAGTCGGGAATCTGCAGGGTGTAGCCCTCCGGACAGGCCGGACCGGGCGCGCCGGTCTCCCCCTGGGGACCCTGCGGTCCCTGGGTGCCCTGAGGCCCTTCGGGGCCCTGGGGTCCGGAGGCGCCCGTCTCCCCCTGGCCGCCCTGCGGTCCGGCCGGCCCGACCGGTCCCACGGCACCGGGCGCTCCGTCGGACCCGTCCACCCCGTCCCGGCCGTCGGCGCCGGGCAGTCCCTGCTCACCGGCGGGTCCCGCGGGGCCGGCGGGCCCGACCGGTCCGCGCGGGCCCCGGGCGCCGGCGGCTCCCGCCTCGCCCTGTTCGCCCCGCTTGCCCTCGGCGCCCCGGGCGCCGGCGGGCACCCGCACCCGGTCCAGCAGGCCCTCGACGGCCTGGGCGGGGTCGGGCGCGGCCGGCGTCTCCCCAGAGCGCTCCACCTGCTCGCGCAGCGCGCGCACGTCCTCGGCCAGCGTGGCCAGCGCCAGGCCGCGCCGGTCGGCCTCCTGCCGCATCTGGTCCGCCCGCCGGTCGCCCGCGTCGATCCTGGCCCACAGGATGACGGCGACCCCGCAGAGCGCGATCAGCACGCACACCAGGAACACGGTGCGCCAGCGTCTCGCCAGCAGTCGCTCGAACCGGGTCACGAGCCACCTCCCAGGCGGTCGTTGTCCTGTCTCAGCCGGGCGATCTCGCTCAGATCGGCGACGTGCTGGGTGCGCAACTCCGAGACCTGGTCACCCAGCTCGGCGACCCGGAGCTCCAGCCGGTCCCGTTCGGACTGCAGGCGTTCGGTCAGGCTCGAATAGCCGCTGAGCACGTTCTCACCGCGTTTGCCGAAGTACGCCACCACCGCGGCGCCCAGCATTCCGAAGCAGGCCAGCACGGACCCGGTGAGGGTGACGGTGGCATCCAAGCGACTGCCTCCTACAGCGCTCTGCGTCCGCGGGAGCCGGGCGGATCGGCCGACGGGACCTGTACGCGGAGTGAACGACGCGGGGGGCAGGAAGGTAGCGGAGCAGGCGGATAACAACTTGGTCTATCCGCAGGTGATTTGACAGGTCAGCGACGGCGCCGGCGCCGGCCCTCCGTGGTCGTGCGGCGCCAGCCGAACGGTCCGGGGAGGTTCATCGACGTCGTGCGGCGGCCCGTGCTGCTGCGCGTGTGGTGGGGTCCGTGGCGGCCGCCGGCCGTGATCGACCAGGAGCGACGGCCCAGGTTCAGCCGGATACCCGGCAGGATCCGGATGCTCTTGCGGAAGGTGAGGGGCATGGTCGGTCTCCCTTCGGAGTCAGGTGCCGGGTTTCCCGGTCGGCGGCGTTGATGCCTTCGCGGTGGGCGCGGACAGGCGGTCGCGGCGCGCCGCCGCCTTGCGCTTCCAGCGCGGGGGCCAGGTGCGGGTGTCGCGCGGGTCCACGTACGGCTCGGCGTCCGGCGGCCATCCGGCCGCCTGTCCGCGCTGCCGGGCGAGCTCCGCGTCGAACTCGAGGCCGAGCAGCACCGCCAGATTGGTCAGCCAGAGCCAGAGCAGGAAGACCGCGGCGCCCGCCATCGTGCCGTAGGTCCTGTTGTACGAGCCGAAGTTGGCGACGTACAGCGTGAAGCCCGCGGAACCGGCCAGCCAGACGGCGACCGCGACGAAGGCGCCGGGGGTCAGCCAGCGAAAACCCCGCACCCGGGCGTTGGGCGCGGCCCAGTAGAGAAGCGCGATCACCAGCAGCACGATCAGCAGCAGCACCGGCCACTTCGCCCAGGCCCACAGCGTGAGCACGGCGTCGCCGAGGCCGACCGCGTCGCCGACCCGTTCGGCGACCGGCCCGGTGAACACGACGATGAACGCGCCCGCCGCCATCAGGAGCAGCAGGACGAACGTCAGCCCCAGTCGCAGCGGGGTGACCTTCCACAGCGGGCGCCCCTCGGGCAGGTCGTAGACGGCGTTGGCGGCGCGGATGAACGCGCCGACGTAGCCCGAGGCCGCCCACAGCGCTCCCAGCAGGCCGAACAGCACCACCAGGCCGCTGCCGCGCGACGCCTCCAGCTCGCGCAGCGAGGACGCCAGCAGGTCGCGGGCCGGCCCCGGGGCGAGCGAGCCCAGGCTCTCCAGCAGCGAGTCGATCGCCCGCTCGCCGACCGCCCCCAGCGTCCCCAGGAACACCAGGACCGTCGGGAACATCGACAGCACGCCGTAGTACGTGAGCATCGCCGCCCGGTCGCCGAGCCGGTCGTCGAACCCTTCCCTGGCGGTACGGACCGCCGCGGCGCGCCACGCCTTCGCGGGCAGCCGGGCGGGGGGTGTGCGGAGATCACCGGATGCCGTGTCCATATCGGGGCGGGTACCCGGAACCGCCCGCGGCGATCCGGGCGTCCTCCTGGCAAACCGCGCCCGCTGTCATGGGCCGGCCCGGCTCCGGAGCGAGGGCCCTCGGGCCCGACTCCGCGGCTCCCCCACGTCCGGCCATGGCGACGTACCACCGACCCGCGCCGAGCCATCTCCGGAGGCCGCCATGCCACTTCATGTTCGACGGGCCCTGACCAGACGGGTCCTCGCCGTCGTCGTCGCCCTCGCCGCCGCCTTCGCCGTGCCCCTCGCCACGGCACCGCCCGTGGCCGCCGAGCCGGCGACCTCCACCGCGTATCCGACCGGCGCGACCGGCGTCCGCTACACCGGTCAGGCCTTCGACGCGTGCACCGCGCCCACCCTCGACGCGATCCGGGCCTGGGGGGCGTCGCCGTACCGGGCGCTGGCCGTGTACATGAGCGGCGCCAGCCGCACCTGCGCCCAGCCGCAGCTGACGGCCTCGTGGGTCACCGAGGTGAGCAAGCTGAAGTGGCGGCTGATACCCATCCACAAGGGGCTGCAGCCGCCGTGCGGCGCGCGGCCCACGGACCCGAAGATCTCCCTCACGCTCTCCACCGCCGCCGCGCAGGGCACGGCCGCGGCCGACGAGGCGATCGCGGCGGCGAAGGCGCTCGGCATGCTGCCGGGCAGCGCGTTCTACAACGACATCGAGTTCTACGACCCGAACAACACGGGCTGCCGCAACGCGGTCCTGACGTATCTGTCCGCGTGGACGAAGCGGCTGCACGCGACGGGTTACCTCTCCGGCGTCTACATGAACCTGATGAACGGCGCCAAGAACCTCTCCGACGTCTACACCTCGGCGTCGTACGCCCGGCCGGACGCGCTGTGGATCGCCCGCTACGACGGGGTGTCCTCGCTCACGGGCTGGACGAACATCTCCGACAGCAAGTGGGCCGTGCACCAGCGCGGCAAGCAGTACCGGGGCGGGCACGACGAGACGTACGGCGGGGTGACGATCAACATCGACACCAACGCGTGGGACGCGCCGGTCGCGACGGTCGCGCACACGTACGCGGTGAAGAGCACGACGTCCCTCAACGCCCGCAGCGGGCCGTCCTCGACGTACGGCATCGTGAAGTCGTACGCGCCGGGGGCGCCGCTGCGGATCGTGTGCCAGGCGTCGGGGCAGAAGGTCGGGACGACGTGGGTGTGGGACAAGCTGTCGGACGGCACGTACGTCTCCGACTACTACGTGAGCACCCCGTCGAAGACGACCTTCAGCGCGCCCTTCCAGCGCTGCACGTATCCCTGGCAGGTGAACTCCTCGACCGGCCTCACGATGCGCACGGGCCCCGGCACGTCGTACGCCACGGCGGGGTCGCTGCCGAACGGGGCGCTGGCGTATGTGACGTGCCAGAAGGGCGGCACGAAGGTGGGGACCACGTGGGTGTGGAACAAGCTGGACAACGGCCGGTGGGTCTCGGACTACTACGTGGCGAACCCGAGCAACACAACGTTCAGCAAACCGGCACCCCGCTGCTGACCCGCTCCGCTGAGGCCCGGCCCTGAAAAGCCCCCGGGGGCTCCGCCCCCGGACCCCCGGGAGCCGGCCGGGCGCGTCCGACTGC
The DNA here is from genome assembly GCF_040680895.1 of Streptomyces sp. NPDC051940. Taxonomy (NCBI): domain Bacteria; kingdom Bacillati; phylum Actinomycetota; class Actinomycetes; order Kitasatosporales; family Streptomycetaceae; genus Streptomyces; species Streptomyces sp. NPDC051940. The sequence goes on from NZ_JBFAXR010000069.1 coordinate 14,206, forward strand.
CGTGGCGGAAGAGCGTTGGGGGCTGCGCCCCCAGACTCCCTGAGGCCGCGTCCGGCCTTGGGGGCTCCGCCCCCAAGCCCCCGCCCGGCATCGCCGCGGAACAGTCGTGGGGGCTCCGCCCCCCGGAGTCCCGGAGGGGTCGGCCTTGTGCGGCCGGGGACATGGGGGCCGGATCGATGGGTACGTGACTGCGGAGCAGGTCCGGGGTGACCGGACGTTCCGATACGGCGAGGGGATCGCCATGACCGACGACATCACCGCTCCGCAGCCCGACGGATCCGCCTCCGCCGTACAGGAGGCGCTCCATTCCGTGGCCACGAACAGCGCGGACGACCAGGCGCTGGACACCCTGGCGGCCGGGCAGGTCCTGCTGCCCGTGCCGGCCGGTGGCGAAACGAATCCGCAGGTGACACTGCCGGTCGTCGAGCAGAGCGACGGCACGCAGCTGGTGCCGGTGTTCACCAGCCGGTCCCGGCTGTCGAGTGCCTTCCCGCACATCGAGCAGTACCGCACGGTCCCCCTCGGCGACCTGGCCCGCCGCTGGCCGTCGGAGGAGCTCTCCCTGATCATCGACGCGGGCGGCCCCGACGAGGTGGCCCTGTCCGCACAGGGCGTACGCGCCATGCTGGTACGGGGAGCGGCCTGAGGAGTCCGTACCGCGGGCGAGGGCCGGCGCCCGGATCCCGGACGCCGGCCCTGTCGCAGGTCGGCAGCACCCCACGTCGTCACACGGGTGCGGGGGCGCCGACCGGGGGTACGCCGTACCCCCGCGGAGCGGTCAGTGGGCGCCCGCGCCCGTCAGCGAGCGGACCTCCAGTTCCGCGTACTTCGTGCCGTCCTCGTCCTCGTGCTTGCTCAGGATCGAGCCCAGGAACCCGAACAGGAAGCCGGCCGGGATCGAGATGATGCCGGGGTTCTTGAGCGGGAACCAGTGGAAGTCGACGTCCGGGAACATCGCCGCCGGGTCGCCGGAGACCACCTTCGAGAAGAGGACCAGGACCACCGCGGTCGTCAGACCGCCGTAGATCGACCACAGCGCGCCCGTGGTGTTGAAGCGCTTCCAGAAGAGGCTGTAGAGGATCGTGGGGAGGTTGGCCGAGGCCGCGACCGCGAAGGCGAGGGCGACCAGTCCCGCGACGTTGAGGTTGCCGGCGAAGACTCCCAGGAGGATGGCGACACCCCCGATGCAGATCGCGGAGATCCGCGCCGCGCCGACCTCTTCCCGCTCCGTGGCCTGCCCCTTGCGGATGACGTTGGCGTAGATGTCGTGCGCGAAGGACGACGACGAGGCGAGCGTGAGGCCGGCGACGACCGCGAGGATCGTCGCGAAGGCGACCGCGGAGATCACCGCGAGCAGGATCGCGCCGCCTGCCGAGTCCTCGCCGCCGCCGACCTCGAAGGCCAGCAGTGGCGCGGCCGTGTTGCCCGCCTTGTTGGAGGCGATGATGTCGGTCCGCTCGATGAGCGCGGCGGCGCCGAAGCCCAGCGCGATGGTCATCAGGTAGAAGCCGCCGATGATGCCGATGGCCCACAGCACCGACTTACGGGCGGTCTTGGCGGTCGGCACGGTGTAGAAGCGGATGAGGATGTGCGGCAGACCGGCCGTACCGAGGACCAGGGCGATGCCCAGGGAGATGAAGTCGATCTTCGTGGTGGTGTTCAGCCCGTACTGCAGACCGCCGGAGAGGAACTGTCCGGCGTCCACGCCGCCCTCGCCCTCGGAGGCGTTGTCCGCGGCGGCGCCGAGCAGGTCGGAGATGTTGAAGTTGAACTTGTTGAGCACCAGGAAGGTGATCAGGATCGTGCCGCTGATCAGCAGCACCGCCTTGACGATCTGGACCCAGGTGGTGCCCTTCATCCCGCCGATGGTGACGTACAGGATCATGATGACGCCGACCAGCACGACGATCAGGTTCTTCCCCGCGTCACCGGTGATGCCGAGCAGCAGCGCGACGAGCGCGCCCGCGCCGACCATCTGGGCGAGCAGGTAGAAGATCGAGACGACGATGGTCGAGACACCGGCCGCGGTGCGGACCGGCCGCTGGCGCATCCGGTACGCGAGCACGTCGCCCATCGTGAACCGCCCCGAGTTGCGCAGCGGTTCGGCGACCAGCAGCAGCGCCACCAGCCACGCCACCAGGAACCCGATCGAGTACAGGAAGCCGTCGTAGCCGAAGAGGGCGATGGCGCCCGCGATGCCGAGGAAGGACGCGGCGGACATGTAGTCGCCGGAGATCGCCAGCCCGTTCTGGAAGCCGGTGAAGGAGCGGCCGCCCGCGTAGAAGTCCGTGGCGTCCTTGGTGCGGCGGCCCGCCCAGACCGTGATCGCCAGGGTGATCGCCACGAAGAGGGCGAACAGGCTGATGATCAGCGGCCGGTGTTCCGTGGTGTCGACAGCGGCGAGGGTGTTCATCGGACGTCCTCCGTGGCGTCGGCCTCGACGGCTTTGCGCAGCCGCTCGGCGATCGGGTCGATCTTGGCGTCGGCGTGCCGCGCGTACCACCAGGCGATCAGGAACGTGGTGAGGAACTGGGCGAGGCCGAGCACGAAGGCCACGTTGATGTTGCCGACCAGCTTCTCGGCCATGAAGTCGGTCGCGTAGTTGGACAGCAGGACGTACAGCAGGTACCAGCTGATGAAGCCGACGGTCACTGGGAACGCGAAGTTGCGGTACCGGCGGCGGAGTTCGGCGAACTCCTCGCTGGTCTGCATCCGCGCATAGCTGTCGTTGCTCGGTGGGCGGGGCGGGGCGGTGCTCATCGAGTGCCTCCAGGAGCGGCTCATCGGTCACATGGGGGACGCGACGGGAGTGCGGCTCGACGACGGGGGACACCCTGACAGACCGCCGGGGGCCGCACCGCCCGCGCGCCGCTCAAGGTAGGGACGGATGCCGTGTGACGGCAGTCACCCGTCACCGCCCGTGCCGTGAACGGGGCGACCGGTGCGGTGAGCGGTCGGTCGGACGCGTTGAACGGTTGTGCGGTTATCGCCGCCCGGTACCGCTCGCCTGCTACCGCTCACCGCGGCAGCCGGACCGACTCCGGTGTGTGCAGCCGCAGCAGCGACTGCGCCGTCCCGGGCGGCACCGAGCGCCGGGTGAGCAGCGAGACGCCGGTCATCACCGCGAACGCCAGCGGTACGCTCCACGCCGCCGGCCGCGTCAGCAGCACCTGCGCCCAGCCGCCGGACGGCGGCCCGACCATCGTCACGGCCACCGTGCACAGCGTCGCCCCGCCTCCCGCGAGCAGCCCCGCCGCGGCGCCCTGCGGGGTGAGCCCGCGCCACCAGATGCCGAGCATGAGCAGCGGGCAGAAGGACGACGCCGCGACCGCGAAGGCCAGCCCCACGACGTCCGCCACCGGCCGCTCCACGACGACCAGCGACAGCAGACACGGCACGCATGCCGCGGCGACGCCCGCCATCCGCAGCCGCAGCACCTCGCCGCGGGCCTCGCCGCTCGTACGGCGTCCCGCGCGGGCGGCCCGGTAGCGCTCGAGCTCCTGGCCGAGTACGCCGGCCACGGACATCGTCAGCCCGGACGCCGTGGACAGGAACGCGGCGAAGGCGCCCGCGGTGAGCAGCGTGCCCAGCAGCGCCCCGCCGGGACCGCCGAGGAGCCGGTCGGGGAGCAGCAGCACGGTGGCGTCGGTGCGGCCGGTCATGAGCAGTTCGGGGGTGTAGAGGCGGCCGAGCGCGCCGTACACCGGCGGCATCAGGTAGAACGCGGCGAGCAGCCACAGCACCGTCCAGGTGGTGCGTCTGGCGGCGCCGCCGTCGGGGTTGGTGTAGAAGCGGACGATGACGTGCGGGAGCCCCATCGTGCCCAGGAGCGTGGCGATGAGCAGCGCGTACGTCGCGTACATCGGATGCTCGGTGCCCGTCAGCGGGCGCGTCCAGTCCCGGCCGCTCGGCGGCGGTTCACCGACGGGGTGCGGGACGGTGGCGCCCTCGGGGAAGCGGACCCGGGTCTCGTCGCCGACGCGGTGCTCGCCCTTGGTCAGGGTGACCGGCTCGCCCCCCAGCCTGCGGCCGTCGAGCGTGCCGTCGACGGTCACGGTGACCGGTTCGTCGACCTCGACGCGGATCGCCTGGTGCACGGTCACCGTGGTGGCGGCGCGGAAGCTGGGCGGGGCGTCGGCGTCGGGCCAGGGGGCGCCGTCGGCGCGCCAGGCGAGGACGAGGAACAGCACGGGGACGGCGAGGGCGGTGAGCTTCAGCCAGTACTGGAACGCCTGGACGAGCGTGACGGACCGCATCCCGCCGGAGGCGACGGTGGTCATCACGACCGCGGTGACGACGAGCGGCCCCACCCACAGCGGCGCGCCTGTGACGGTCCGCAGCGTCAGCCCGGCGCCCTGGAGCTGGGGCAGCAGGTACAGCCAGCCGATCAGCACCACCAGCACGGAGGCGATACGCCGCACGGGCAGCGACTGCAGCCGCGCCTCGGCGAAGTCCGGCACGGTGTACGCGCCCGAGCGGCGCAGCGGGGCGGCCACGAAGGCGAGCAGGACGAGGTACCCGGCCGTGTAGCCGACGCCGTACCAGAGCATGTCGGCGCCGAAGGCGAGGATGAGCCCGGCGATGCCCAGATAGGAGGCGGCGCTCAGGTACTCGCCGCCGATGGCGTAGGCGTTGCGGGTGGGCGAGACGGCCCGGGAGGCGACGTAGAAGTCGGAGGTGGCGCGCCCTGGGCGCAGCCCGTACACGCTGAACAGGGCGGTGGCCAGGCAGACCAGGACGACGGCGGCGGCGCTCATGGCGTCCGGCGGGGGGTGCGCAGGGCGGTAAGGAGGCGGGTCACGAGTGCTCCACCGCCTCCGCGAAGTCCCGCTCGTTCTTGCCCGCCTGCCGGTGGTACACCCAGGCCAGTACCAGGATCACCGGGTGCACGGCGAGCCCCGTGAGGATCCACGGCACGGGTATGCCGGCGGCCGTCGCGTCCCGCAGCGCCGGGAACGCCTCGAACGCCAGCGGCAGTCCGCCCAGCGCGAGCGCCAGCGTGCCGACGACGGCGAGCGCGAGCCGGAACTGGCTGCGCATGAGGGAGCGCAGATACACGTCCCCCAGCGGGGTCTGCCGGCCGAGGTCCTCCACGATGCGCCCGCCGGCCTGCGGCAGCGGCTGCGCGGCGCGGGCGGCCCGGGTGCGGGGGTGGACGACGGTCACCCGGCGCGGCGGCGCGTCACCCATGCTCACACCGCCGCCGGGCCGGAGGACGCCGGGCTGTGCCGCAGCAGTACGTCGCGGACCTGCCGGGTGTGCCGGCGCGACACGGGCAGCAGGGTGTCCCCGAGGCGGACGTAGGTGCGGCCGGACTCCTGGCGCAGCTCGCGCACGTGCTTGAGCGCGACCAGGTGGGAGCGGTGGATACGGACGAACCCGGCGCTCCCCCAGCGCTCCTCCAGGGTGGCCAGCGGAATGCGTACGAGATGGGAGGCCGCGGCGGTGTACAGCCGCGCGTAGTCGCCCTGGGCCTCGGCGTACAGCACCTCGGCCCGGCGGACGAACCGGGTCACACCGCCCAGTTCGACGGTGATCCGCTCCTCGTCGGGCGCGGTTTCGGCCGTCGGCTCGGCCGGGGCGGGTGCCGGCGCGACACGGCGTACGGCCTCGGCGAGCCGTGCCTCGTCGACCGGCTTCAGCACGTAGTCCGCGGCCCGCAGCGCGAAGGCCTCCACCGCGTGGTCCTCGTGCGCGGTGACGAACACGACCTGCGGCGGCTGCGCGAACCGGGACAGCAGCCGGGCCAGGGACAGGCCGTCGAGCCCGGGCATGCCGATGTCGAGGAAGACCGCGTCCAGCGGCCGGCCGGCCTGCAGCGCCGCGTCCAGTGCGAGCAGCGCGGACTGCCCGTCGGCCGCCGTCTGCACGTCGCCGACCCGGGTGTCCCGGCGGAGCAGCCAGGCCAGCTCCTCCAGGGCCGGCAGCTCGTCGTCGACGGCGAGTATGTGCAGCATGGCGCGCACACTAACGCGCGCGCACGGCCCCCGGGAACCCTCCGGCTCACCGCTCCCCGGGTGCCGTCCGCACCGCGTGCGGGTGGAACTTCGGCACCCGGACGTGCACCTTCGTGCCCGCGCCGGGGGCGGTGTCTATCACCAGCCCGTAGGCGTCGCCGTACGTCTGGCGCAGCCGCTCGTCGACGTTGCGCAGCCCGATGCCGGGTGCCTCGTTGCGCGGTCCGGTGCCGTCCGGCTGCACCTCTCCGGCCAGGACGAGGGCGAGTTCCGCCGGGTCCATCCCGGCGCCGTCGTCCTCGACGGTGATGAACGCCTCGCTGCCCGCGTCCTCGGCGGCGATCGTCAGCCGGCCGGGGCCGGTGCGGCGCTCCAGGCCGTGCCGTACGGCGTTCTCCACCAGCGGCTGCAGGCACAGGAACGGGACGACGACCGACAGCACCTCGGGCGCGACCCGCAGGGAGACCTCCAGCCGGCCGCCGAACCGGGCGCGCTCCAGCAGCAGATACCGGTCGATGCAGCGCAGCTCCTCGGCCAGCGAGGTGAAGTCGCCGTGCCGGCGGAAGGAGTAGCGGGTGAACTCGGCGAACTCGACGATCAGCTCCCGGGCCCGCTCGGGGTCGGTGCGGACGAAGGACGCCACGGTGGAGAGGGAGTTGTAGATGAAGTGCGGGGATATCTGCGCCCGCAGCGCCCGCAGCTCCGCCTCCGCGGCGGCGGCCCGCGAACGGTCGAGCTCGGCCAGCTCCAGCTGGGTGGAGATCCACCGGCCGACCTCGTTGGCGGCGCGCACGGTGCCGGCGGAGGACTGCGCGGTGTAGACGGCGAGCGCCCCCTCCGCGCGCCCGGCGACGACGAGCGGTACGACGACGGCGTGCCGCAGCTGGCAGTCGAGCCGCTCGCAGGGGTCCACCCGGGCCGCCTGGGTACGCCCGCTGGTGAGCGCCTGCCGCGCGTGCTCGGGCACCCCGGCGGCGTGTTCGTCGGCCTCGCGCCCGTCCCAGACCAGCACCTCCCCGGCGGCGTCGGTGAGGGCGAGGGCGGGCGCGGCGAGCAGCGCGCGCAGCTGTTTGGCGGAGCGCCGCGCGCTGTCGGCGTTCAGCCCGCCCCGCAGTGGGGGCGCGGCCAGTGAGGCGGTGTGCAGCGTCTCGTACGCGGCGCGCTCCTGCGGGGTCCCGTACTGCCGGTGCCGCGAGGCACGCAGCGCGAGCAGCGCGAGCCCCGGCAGCAGCACGATGGCGAGCCCGGCGAGCAGCAGCACCGTCGCAGGTGGGAAGCCCAGCATGGACCGGGACGCTACACCGCCGCCCGGCCGGCAGCCACCGCCTGGAAGCGGATCACCGCGGCTGCCACCACCCGGAGCCGGTCAGCGCCGGGGCGCCGCCGTCACCGCACCACGGGATACGCCGGGTGCGGCGCGACCGCCCGCTTCGCGCGGGAGCCCGCCACCGCGGCGGCTATGCCGAGCCCGAGGCCGGTGAGCGCGGCCAGCAGACCGACCAGGCCGGCCGAGGCCAGGGCCACGATCGGGCCGGGGCCGTCCAGCACCCGGGCCCGGACCGCGTACAGGGGAGCGGCGCCCTCGCCGGGTTCGGAGACGCGGAAGCGGGAGTCGTTGGAGTTGGCGCGGTGGTCGCCGAGCACGAACATCCGCCCCTCGGGGACGGTGACGGAGTACTGCGGCGTCCCGGCGCCCGAGTCGCCGTCGAGCACGTAAGGCTCGTCGAGGGCTTCCCCGTTGCGCTCGACCGGCTTGCCCGGAGCGCCGGAGACCTGGTCGCCGCCGAGCCCTATGACCCGGGTCAGCACCAGCTCGTGGGCGTGCCCCTCGGGCAGCCAGATGCCCGCCCGGAAGAGCACCACGTCGCCGCGGCGCACCTCCGAGCCGTCTATGCGCTCGGCGAACACCCGGTCGCCGAGGGTGTACGTCGGGCGCATCGCGTCGCTGTTCACCGTCGCGGCCGTGTAGCCCGTGCGCAGCCACACCACCGCCCCCACGAGCAGCACCAGCCCCAACGGGCCCAGCACCCACGCCGCAAGCCGCAGCCGTCTCCCCGGAGTCCTCACGACTTCCCCCCTGCCTCGAGTTCGCGTCCGGAGACTATCGGAGACCACCGACAACCAGGTCCCCCCGGTCGGAGACCACCGACAGCCCCGTCCCCCGGTTCAGCGCAGCCGGACCGGGAACGCCTCCAGATCGTTCTGCGTCATCACCGGGAGCTTGCGCAGCTCCTCGGACGGGACGGCGAGGGCCATCTCCGGGAAGCGGGCGAAGAGCGCCGGGAGGGCGACCGCCGCCTCCAGCCGGGACAGGGCCGCCCCGGGGCAGATGTGCGGGCCGTGGCCGAAGGTGATGTGCTTCTTCGCCGTCGCGCGCCGGATGTCGAATCCGTTCGCGTCCTCGCCGTGCAGGTCGGTGTCGCGGCCGATGGCGCGGTACGACATGACGACGCCCTCGCCCTTCCCGATCACGAAGCCGTCCGCCTCGGGGACCTCGATGTCCTCCGTCGCGAAGCGCATGAGCAGATGCGTGATCGGCGGGTCCCAGCGCAGGGCCTCCTCGATCACCGCGTCCCAGCCGATCTCGCCGTCCAGCACCAGCCGCAGCTGGTCGGGGTGGGTGAGCAGGCCGCGGGTGGCGTTGAGGATGAGGCCGATCGTCGTCTCGTGGCCGGCGGCGATCATCGACTGCAGATTGCCGGCGATCTCCTCCTGGCTCATCGGCTCCCCGCCCTCGTCGGCGAGGATCAGGGCGCTGGTGAGGTCGTCGCCGGGGGCGGCCTTCTTCTCCCGGACCATCTCGTTGAAGACGGTGTTGACCTCCATCATCACCGCGAGGCGCTCGTCCTGCGGGGTGAGCAGGGAGAAGAACGCCTTCCACAGCTTCATCTGCCGCGGGATCTCGCTCTCGGGGACACCCATCAGCGTGCACACCACGGCCATCGGCAGCGGCCCGGCGAACACGGGCTTGAGGTCCAGCACGCCGTTCTCGGACTTGGCGAGTTCGGCCTCCATGTCGTCCAGGAGCCTGTCGACGTACCCCTCGATCACGGGCCGCAGGTCCTCGACCCGCCGCGCGGTGAGCGCCTGCGCGATCTTCACCCGCAGCCGCCGGTGCTCGGCGCCGTCCGCGGTGAACATCGACGGCGGTACGTCGACCATGCCGATCAGCGGCCAGGCCCGGGTGACGATCCCCTGCTGCCACAGGCCCCACTGGTTCAGGTCCTTCACCAGCCGCGCGTCGGTGAGCAGTCTGCGCGCCACGGTGTGCGAGGTGACGGACCAGGCGGGGACGCCCAGCAGGTCGATCCGGGCGAACGGGCCGGCCGCGGACAGCCGCGCGGTCTCCCCGTCGAGGTCCCCCATCATCGGGTCGAGCGCGATGACGGCCTCGGAGCTGTCGGCGAGCGGCGGGTTCAACGGATGCCTCCGGTTGTGGTCGGGACGGGCGTGAAGCGGACGGGCAGCGCGGTCATGCCGCGCAGGAACGCGGAGGGCCGCCGCTGCAGCTCGTCCACGGGGACGGACAGCTCCAGGTCCGGCAGCCGGTCGAGCAGCACCTCGATGCCCGTACGGGCGATGATCTCGGCGATCTCCTGCGCCGGGAAGGGGCACCGGTACTCGCCGTAACTGAAGGCGAAGTGCGCGGAGTTCCCGCCCTGCCCGGGGTCGAGGTGCTCCTGGATCAGCGGGTCGTTGTTGGCGCCCGCGAGGCCCAGCAGCACCATGTCGCCGGACTGGATGGTCCGGCCGCCGAGCTGGGTGTCGCGCGAGGCCCAGCGGCCGGCGAGGATCTGGGTGGGGGTGTCCTCCCACAGCACCTCGTTCATGGCCTGGCCGACGCTGTAGCGGCCGCCGCCGAGCGCGGCGGCGAAGCGGTCGTCGGTGAGCATGAGGCGGATGCTGTTGCCGACCCAGTCGGCGGTGGTGAGGAAGCCGGCGGCGACGATGTCGCGGACGTTGCCCATGACCTCCTCCTCGGTGAACTCCTGGGCGTTGGCCACCATCCACGAGGTGATGTCGGCGGCCGGCTCCATCCGCTTCTCGGCGACCAGCTTCACCACGGCGGCCATCCACTGCGCGAACGCGTCCTGGGCGCCGGGCCCGCCGTCGGCGAGCTCGCCCATCAGCCGGGCCAGATCCGGCCCCTGGTCGTCCGGGAAGCCGACCAGCCGCAGCAGCGCGAGCAGCGGCAGATCACGGGCGAAGGAGGCCAGGTCCGCCTCGCCGCGCCCGCAGAACCGGTCGATCAGGCGGTCGGACAGCTCCTCGCAGAGCCTGCGGGCGGCGAACGGGTCCACGGTCTCCAGCGCCGCGTTGACCAGCTCCGCGTGCCGGCGGTGCTCGGCGCCGGCGGTGAAGTAGACGGACGGCATGGGCCCGCCGACCATCGGCAGCAGCGGCCAGTCGGCGGGGACGGCCGGCCACTGGTTCCACAGCGCACGGTCCCGGGAGAACAGCTCCGGGTCGGAGGTGACCTGGTGCAGTTCGCGGTACCCGATGACCAGCCAGGCGGGGAATCCGCCCAGGTCGACGGGGACCACGGGCCCGTGCTCGCGGCGCACCTCGCGGTACAGGCGCTGCGGGTCGGTGTGGAAGCGCGGACCGGACAGCGGTACGGCGCCCGGCTGCAGCACCGGGCAACCGGCGGATGTCGGCGGTGTGTTGGTCATGGGACCGGCTCCAAGCTGCTCTGGTACGGCGTTACGGGGCGGGCGTCACGGCGGCGGCCAGCGACTGCAGATGGCGTACCAGCTCGATCAGCACGTCCTTGCTGGAGGCCCGAGAGCGGGCGTCGCACTCGATGAGCGGCACGTCCGGGTCCAGGTCCAGGGCGTCGCGCACGTCCTCGGCGGCGAACTCCTCGCCGCCGAACTGGTTGCGCGCCACGATGAACGGCGTGCCGTGGTGCTCCAGCCGGTCGATGGCGTACCAGGAGTCGGCCAGCCGGCGGTCGTCGACCAGCACGATCGCGCCGAGCGTGCCGGCGAAGAGCCGGTCCCACAGGAACCAGAACCGCTCCTGGCCGGGCGCGCCGAACAGATAGAGCACCGTCTGCTCGTCCAGGCTGATCCGGCCGAAGTCGAAGGCGACGGTGGTGGACGTCTTCTGCGGTACGGCCTTCAGATCGTCCTTGCCGATGGAGGCCTGCGTCATGGTCTCCTCGGTGTTCAGCGGACGGATGTCGCTGACCGAGCGGACCATGGTCGTCTTGCCCACGCCGAAGCCGCCGACGATGACGATCTTCAGTCCGTTGTCGGCGGTGGCGCTCAGCGGGGTGTGCTCCGCGGCGGTCGGGAGCGTCGCGGTGGCGGCGGTTGCCTCAGAGGCGTCGGCGGAGTCCAACGAGCAACCTCTCCAGGGTGTCGGAATCGGGCAGCGCGGACCGCGTCGAGGCGGAGCGCGGATGGCGGGCGGTGACCTTGCCGGCGACCAGCAGGTCGGCCAGCAGGATCTTGGTGATGCTGACGGGCAGCTTCAGCTCGGCGGCGATCTCCACCACGGCCGTCGGGAAGCGGCACATGCGCAGGATCGCCACGTGCTCCTTCTGCATCCCGGCGGCCGGTTCGCACTCGCTCACCACGAGGGTGACGAGGTCGAAGTCGTCGCTGCTGGGCCGGCTGCGGCCGCCGGTCAGGGTGTACAGCCGGTCCGGGTCCTCGTCCCGGTGCGACCGTTTCAGCCCGCTCATTCCGCGAGGCCGCTGAGCCGGTCGGTGGGATGGCGGGGCGCGGTGCTCAGGTGCTCGCCGAGCTGTTCGACCAGCTCCAGCATGTTGTGGCCGACCAGCCCGGCGTCGCAGTTCTGGTCGGCGACGACCGCGACGTGCGAGCCCTCGCCGGCCTCGACGATGAACAGGATGCCGCCGTAGAACTCGGTCATCGACTGGCGGACCCCGCCGCTGCCGTCGCCGAACTCCATGGACGCGCCGTGCGCGAGGGACTGGATGCCGGCGGAGATGGCGGCGAGCTGGTCGGCGCGGTCCACGGACAGCTCGGGGGTGTGGCAGAGCTTCAGGCCGTCGCGGGAGAGTACGAGCGCGTGCCGGGCGCCGGGCGTGCGCTCCAGCAGGGCGTCCAGGAGCCAGCCCAGAGCTGCCGCGGAGGTGGCGGAACCGGTGGTCATGCGTTGTCCTTCTTCGTGCGCGAATGGGTGTCGTTCGCCGGGGAGTCGTCGGGCCGCGGTTCGCCGGGGGTCTCCTCGCCGCGTACGGCCTGCATGAAGGCGCCGAAGCGGTTGACGGAGGCGGCGGCGTCGCGGGGCTGGTCGGCCGCGGGCCGCGCCGGCCGGGGCTGGTCGCCCGGCAGGCCGTCCGGGTGGGCGGAGGCCATGGTGCGGCCGCGGCGGCGCTTGGGCAGCAGGGTGCCGTGGGCCGGCGTCGGCTCCCCGGTCGCCGGGGTCTCGTCGGGGACGGAGGCGTGGTCCGTGTCGGGCTCGCGTTCGCGCTCCGCACGCGGCGCCGGGGGGAGTTCGGCGGGGGCAGCGGGCTCGTCGGCCCGCTCGATCTCCACGGCCCACTCCGGCTCCATCACCACCGGCAGCGGCTGCTGCGGGGCGGGCTGCCGGGAGACCAGGTCCTGCGGGATCATCACGACCACGCCGGTGCCGCCGATGGCGGACGGGCGGAAGGACACCGTCAGACCGTGCTTGCGGGCCAGGATGCCCACCACGGCGAGGCCGAGCCGGGTGCCGGTGAGGGCGGACAGGTCGCCCACCTCGCCGGAGGTGACCTTCTCGGCGCGGCGCAGCGCGGTGGGGCTCATCACCAGGCCCGCGTCCTCGATGGTCACCGCGACACCGGCCGGCACCTCGGCGACGTACACGTGCACCTCGGTGGTCGGCGGGGAGAAGTTGCAGGCGTTGTCGAGCAGTTCCGCCAGTACGTGCATGACGCCCTCGGCCGCGTGTCCGGCGACGGACAGGTCGCCGACGGCCCGCAGCCGGACCCGCTGGTAGCCGGCGATCCGGCCCATGGCGCCGCGCAGCACGGACTCCATGCCGATGGGCTTGGCCCAGCGCCGGCCCGAACGGGCGCCGCTGAGCACGGCGATGGAGTCGGCCACGCGGCCGGCCTGGCTGGTGCGGTGGTCCAGGTGCAGCAGGTCGGCGAGCACGCTGGTGTCGGCGTGGCGGTGCTCCATGTCGCGCAGGTCGGAGAGCATCGAGGTGGACAGCGCCTGCATCCGGCCGGCGGCGTTGGCACAGGCGGCCATGGCCGCGGCGCGCCGGTTCTCGCTCTGGGCGGCGGACTCGGCGATCTGGCGGAGGGCGCGCTGGTAGGCGGGGTTGTCGGGCATCCGCACGCCGTTCACGGCGGTGGTGGCGGAGGCGCCCTGGCCCAGTCTGGAGAGCACCGCGGGCAGCGTCTCGTCGGCGAACCGGGCCGCCTCGGACGCGGCGGCGGACGTCTGGGTGGCCGCCGCGGCGGACTCGGCGGACGCCTTGCGCCGCGCCTTGCGGGCCGCCTCCCGGAAGTGGGCCGCGCCGGTGACGGCGGCGCACACGACGACGCCGGCGAGGCTCAGCACGTATGCGAGGGAGGTCTGGGCGGATCCGGGGGCGGTCGCCACCACGAGGGTGACGACGATCACGGTGGCCGCCACGGATATGAGCAGGGCGAGCAGGGGAGGACTCAGACGCCGCGCCGGTGGGCGCGCGGCGTCCTGGTGCGAGGTCATCGGCGGGGGCTCCTCGGGGCAGGCGGCCTGACCCTGGTGGGTGGTGCGCTTACTGGCAGAGACCGTTCAAGTGGATGACCCTATAAGGAACTTCACAGACGCACCAGGAGTGGATTTCGGCAAGTTCGGTCGCATGAGGTGCACATCTGCGCATGAAAACGGCTGATCGGGCGGCGTACCGGGGCGGGAACCGTCCGTGTACGGGGCGGGAGGCGGCCGGCCGCCGGGGCGGGAGGGCGAGTCCCGCCCCGGTGGCCCGGGCGGATCAGACGCCGGGGATCCCGCGGGCCTGGAACGCCTGGCGGACGGTGTTCGCCGCGGAGTTGCCGTACATCTCCCGGGCCGTCGCGATCGTGGCCTCGGCGGCGTCGTGGAAGGAGGTGTCGGGGGCGAAGTCGAACTGCGCGTTGACGATGATGCGGTCGGCGGTGCGCGGGCCGAGCGCGCCCCGGATGTCGAACAGCGCCCGCGACCAGATCTCGCCGTCGGCGTGCACCTCGCCGACGCGGTCGGCGTAGGTCTTGTCCTCGTCCACGCGGCGCAGGCAGTGCGGCTCGGCGCGGGTGTACGACACGGAGTCCCAGTCCGCCACGCAGGCCAGGTCCGTCTTGATGGGCCAGCCGTACCGGCCGGCGGCGAACGCGCCGACCTCGACGGCCAGGTAGTCGCCGAACGCCTCGCCGATCGAACCGGACTCCAGATTGGTGCCGAAGCCGGGGACCTGGGCGTTGTGCACGGCGTGGCCGTACTCGTGGATGATCACCTCGGCGTCCTCGGCGTCGTCCACGCCGCCCTTGCCGAAGCGGATCTCGGCCTTCTTGTCGGTGAAGAAGGAGTTGTCCGCGCCCCACTGGTTGATCCGCACGGGCTGCTGGCGGGCGTTGGCTCCGGGCAGTTCGCTGCCGAAGCCGAGGCTCTGCAGGTACTCCTGCGACTCGTTGACCCAGAAGTACGCCATCACCTGCTCGAACTGGTCGGCGCTGCGGCTGTAGTCGAACGTGCCGTCCGCGCCGAGCTGCGCCGACTTGCCGGTGTCGGAGCGGACGACGGCCCACTTGCCGCTGAGGAAACCGCTGCCGTCGAGGTTGCGGACGGCGGCCTCGGCGTACTCGCTCTGCGGGACGGCGGTGTCGGAGTCCTTGGCGTCGGTGAGGGTCTGGATGCCGGAGGACTGCACCGGGTTCACCTTGAACACCGTCCCGGTGGGGGCGGTGTCGGCGGTGGCGGGGGACGCGGCGAGGGTGGCCAGCGCGGCGGTGCCTATGCAGGCGGCGAGCAAACGACGGGACATGGGTCCTCCCGGACGATCGGTATGCCAGGGCATGGGGGGCCCGGACAGGATTCCGTACGAACGTCCGGTTGACCAGAGGCGACAGACGGCGGGCTCGCGGAGGGTGCCGTCCCTCAACTCCCCGCAGCCGGCCCCGGCCCGCCGGAACCCGCCGTGACCAGGCCCGACTCGTAGGCGAGAACGACCGCCTGGGCCCGGTCGCGCAGGCCGAGCTTCGCGAAGACGCGCGCGACGTGCGACTTGACCGTCGCCTCGCTGAGCGTGAGCCGCTCGGCGAGCTCCGCGTTGGACAGCCCGCGGCCCATGTGCGTGAGCACCTCCAGCTCGCGCGGCGTGAGCCCGGCGAGGTCCGGCGGCACGGACGGCTGCCCGCCGTGCGCGAACCGCTCCACCAGCCGCCGGGTGATCGACGGCGCGAGCAGGGCGTCGCCGGTGTCCACCAGCCGTACGGCGGCCGCGAGATGCTCGGGTGTGACGTCCTTGAGCAGGAAGCCGCTGGCGCCGAGGGACAGGGCCTCGTACACATAGCGGTCGAGGTCGAAGGTCGTGAGCATCAGCACCCGGGTGCCCGGGGCCTCGTCGAGGATGCGGCGGGTGGCCTCGAGGCCGTCCATGACGGGCATGCGGATGTCCATCAGGACCACGTCCGGCCGCAGTTCCCGGACGGCCGCGACCGCCTGCGCGCCGTCCGCGGCCTCGCCGGCGACCTCGATGCCGCGGGTGGTGAGGATGAGCCGGAAGCCGGTGCGGATCAGGTTCTGGTCGTCGGCGATCAGCACCCGGGGTGCGGGGGCGGTCACGGGCGCTCCACGGGGATGCGCGCGCGGACCCGGTAGCCGCCGCCGAGCCGGCGCCGGGCGTCCAGCTCGCCGCCGTACACCGCGACCCGCTCGCGCAGCCCGATCAGCCCGCGCCCGGCGCCCGGGGAGTCCCCGCGCGCCGGGGCGTCGCCGGTCAGCACGCTGGGGCCGGTGTTGAGGACCTCCACCCGCAGCGAGCGGTCCGCGTACCGCACGGTCACCTCGGCCTTCCCCCCGTCCCCGTGCCTCAGCGCGTTGGTCAGCGCCTCCTGGACGATGCGGTACGCCGTCACCTCGACCCCGGTCGGCAGCGGGCGCGGCTCGCCGGATATCCGGACCTCGACGGGGAGCCCGGCGAAGGAGATCCGGTCCACGAGCCGGCTCAGCCCGTCCAGGCCGGGCTGGGGGGCGAGGTCGTCCGGCGGTTGCCCCGCGCCGTCCTCCCCGGCCGGCCCGTCCTCCGCGTCGCGGCCGTCCGCCGCCGGGGCCAGCAGGCCGAGCAGATGGCGCAGTTCGGTCATCGTGGAGCGGCCGGCGTCCTCCACGGCCCGGATCGCCGCGGCGGCCTCGTCGGGCATCACGGTGAGCACCTCGCGGGCCGCGGACGCCTGCACGACCATCAGGCTCACGTTGTGGCTGACGATGTCGTGCAGCTCCCGCGCGATCCGGTCCCGCTCGCCCTGCACCGCCGCGTCGGCGGCGGCCTGCCGCTCCCGCTCCAGCAGCCAGGTGCGCTCCTGGAGCGCCCGGCGGTGGGCGCGGCCGGCGCGGAGCAGCGCGAGACCCAGGCCCGCGGCGGCGGCCGTCGCCGCCACCAGGGCCAGTACCAGCCAGAACGTCCCCGAGAACCACACCCGTACACCCTCGCAGACACCGGGCGGGCAGCGCATCACCCTGTGGATGCAGGGACCTCCATCCGTGGATGGAGCGCTGACCGCGATTGCCATCCGGCGGCCGATGTCCGGGGCCGCACCCCTCGCATAGCGTCCTTGCCATGGTCACGGGAGAGCTGGTCACGGAAGAAGTGGTCGTCCGGCTGGACGGCATACGCAAGGAGTACGGCGAGACGGCGGCCCTGGACGGGGTCTCGCTGGAGATCCGCGCCGGGGAGGCGGTCGCCGTCATGGGGCCGTCGGGGTGCGGCAAGTCCACGCTGCTCAGCATGATCGCCGGGCTGGACCGGCCCACCGCCGGCACGGTGCTGGTGGCGGGCCGGGAGCTCGGCGGGCTGAGCGAGAAGGAACTCGCCCTGCACCGGCGGCAGAAGATCGGCATGATCTTCCAGTTCTTCAACCTGATCGACGATCTCTCGGCGCTGGACAACGTCGCGCTGTCGGCCCAGCTCACCGGCACCCCCGCCCGTCAGGCGCGGCGCCGGGCGCTGGAGCTGCTGGACGAACTGGGCATCGCCGCCCGGCGCAACGCCTACCCCGCGGTGCTGAGCGGCGGCGAGCGCCAGCGCGTCGCGGTCGCCCGCGCGCTGATGAACCGCCCGGCCCTGCTGCTGGCCGACGAGCCGACGGGCGCCCTGGACAGCAGGGCGGGCGAGCAGGTGATGGACCTGCTGCTGGACCTCAACCAGATCGGCCAGACGCTGCTGCTCGTCACGCACGACGAGCGACTGGCGCAGCGGTGCGCGAGCCGGCTCGTCACGATGGGCGACGGCCGGGTGTCCGGGGAGCAGAAGCTGGAGCGCGTCCCGTGAGCGCCGTGTGGAAGGCGGCGTGGGCCGCCGCCCGCCGCCGTAAGCTCCAGACCTGCGTGATCTGGCTGGTCACCCTGGCGTCCACCGGCACGCTCGTCGTCGCCCTGGCCCTGGTGGACGCGGCCTCGGCCCCGTTCGACCGGGCGTTCGCCCGCCAGCACGGGGCGCATGTGGTGGCCTCGTTCGACCCGGCGAAGGCCACCGACGAGGCGCTGCGCCGAACCGCCGGACGGCCCGGGGTGGAGGCGGTCTCCGGCCCCTTCCCGCAGGCACTGGTGGAGCTGACCCGGGAGTCCTCGTCGGCGGTGGCCCTCGACAGCCAGCTGCGGGTCGTGGGCCGCAGCGGCCCCGACGGCGCGGTGGACCGGCTGACGCTGCTGGCGGGCCGCTGGGCGAAGGGCCCCGGCGAGCTCGTGGTGAACCGTCCGCCGAACTGGGCCATGGACGATCTGGGCAAGATGGTCGAGGTCGTCGACGGCCCGTCGCTGACGATCGTCGGCTTCACCTACAGCTTCGGCGCGACCGCCGACGCCTGGACGGCGCCGGGCGCGATGGCCGCGCTGCACCCCGACTCGGCCCAGGTCCTCTACCGCTTCGACGAGGCGGGCACGAACGCCCAGCTCGACCGCTCCCTCGCCTCGGCCACGGCGGACCTGCCGGACGGAGCACTGACGAACCGGCAGTCCTACCTCACCCTGAAGGACCAGATCGGCGGCACGGCGCGGGCCTTCGCCCCGTACCTGCTGGCCTTCGGGATCCTCGGGCTGGCGGTGTCGGTGCTGATCGTCGCCAACGTGGTGAGCGGCGCGGTGATCTCCGGCTTCCGGCACATCGGCGTACTGAAGGCGCTGGGCTTCACGCCGGGCCAGGTGGTCGCGGTGTATCTGACGATGGTGGGCGTGCCGGCCACGGCGGGCTGCCTGCTCGGCACGGGCGCGGGCAGCCTGCTGGCCAGGCCGTTCCTCGGGTTCGTGTTCCAGGGACCGGAGGCCGGCGTACTGCACGGCGAGGTGGGGATCGCCCCGTGGGTCTACGCCGTGACGCTGCTCGGCATGCCCGCCGTGGTCCTGCTGGCGGCGCTGGCCCCGGCGCTGCGGGCGCACTGGCTCTCCGCGGCCCGGGCGATCAGCGCCGGCAGCGCACCGGCGGCGGGCCGGGCCCTGCGGATCCAGCGCGGGCTGGCGGGCACCCGGCTGCCGCGCTCGGTGAGCCTGGGCCTCGGCCTGCCGTTCGCCCGACCCGGCCGCAGCGCGCTGACGATGGCCGCGGTGGTGCTCGGGGTGGCGACGGTGACCTTCGCCACCGGGCTGGCGACGACCATGACCCGGCTGGTGTCGGCGGAGGATTCCCATGCCCGGGATGTGACGGTGTACGCGTCGGCGTTCCGGGACGGCCGCGAGATCAAACCGTCGCACGGTCCGCGGGAGTTGCAGGAGCTGCTGGCCCGGATGCCGGGTGCGGCGCAGGTGGTGGGTCAGGGGTTCGCCGACGTCCATGCCGACGGGCTGACGGAGAGCGTGGTGCTGAACGGCCGCCGCGGACCCGATCCCAGCCTCGGGCAGTCGCTGGTGAAGGGCCGGTGGATGCGGTCGGCGGACGAGGCCGTGGCACCGTCGTCGTTCCTGAAGCGGCGAGGGCTGGACGTCGGCGACACGGTGCGGCTGCGCAAGGGCGGGCGGGAGAGCCGGGTGACGATCGTCGGCCAGGAACTCACGGGCCGCGACCGGGACCTGTACGTCGGCTGGGCGACCGTGACCGCCCTGTCACCGGCGGAGCAGCCGAACCAGTACCACGTACGGCTCGCCGCCGGCGCGGACGCGAAGCACTACGCCGCCGCCGTACGCAAGGCGGACCCGGGGGTCTCCACGCAGCTGCTCGGCCCCAACGCCGTCACCCAGACCGTCGTCGGCTCGGCCACCGCGCTCACGCTGATGCTCGCCGCGGTCGCCGCGCTGGGCGTCTTCAACACGGTCGCCCTGAACACCCGCGACCGGCGCCGCGACCTCGGCATGCTGAAGTCGATCGGCATGACGCCCCGCCAGGTCACGGCGATGATGGTCACCTCGATGACGGCCCTGGGGCTGGTCGGCGGCCTGCTCGGCGTACCGCTCGGCATCCTGGGCCACGGCCTGGTGATCCCGGCGATGGCGGACGCGGTCGGCTACGTCCTCCCCGGCCGCATCAGCCACGTCTGGTCCCCGCTGCCGCTGACGGCCCTCACCCTGGCGGGGACGGCGATCGCGGTCCTGGGCGCGTACGTCCCCTCGCGGCGGGCGGCCCGCCTCACCGTCGCGGAGGCCCTGCACAACGAGTGATGGCGGGGGCCTCCGACGGGGGGTTCCGGGGCTTGGCCCCGGAACCCCCCGAGGCGCTCAGGCCGCTACCGGCTGCTCGACGGGGGCGGGGGACGCGATGCGGCGGCCGACGAGGGACGCGCCCACCGTGGCCGCCGCTCCCAGCGCGGCGATGGCGGCGAAGCCGTAGCGCGTGTCCGTGTGGTCCGTGATCGCGGCCACCAGCAGCATCGCCGCGATCGTCGCCGCCAGGCCCAGACCGTTGGCGAGGCCGAAGGCGCGGCCCGCCCCCTTCTCGTCCACCGTGGCGAGCAGCAGCCCGCGCGAGGCGATCCGCGCCTGGCCGAAGAGGAAGGCGCCCAGTGGTACGCCGACGAACA
Organism: Streptomyces sp. NPDC051940; assembly: GCF_040680895.1. Classification (NCBI taxonomy): domain Bacteria; kingdom Bacillati; phylum Actinomycetota; class Actinomycetes; order Kitasatosporales; family Streptomycetaceae; genus Streptomyces; species Streptomyces sp. NPDC051940. Next base: position 34,312 of record NZ_JBFAXR010000069.1, read on the forward strand.
GGCCGGCCAGGCCGAAGTGCGGCTGCAGCACGAGGAACACGTCCGTCACCAGGAATCCGGCGATCGCGATCCGCAGGTCCGGATGACGCCGCGCCGCCCAGCGGTACGCGGCCGTCGCCGCGAGGAAGCCAAGGCTGCCGAGCGCGTCCACCGCGCCGAACGCCCCTGGGCCGTGGCCCAGTTCGCCCAGGACGAACTTCGGCAGCAGGGCGTTGAAGACGGTGACGACCACGCTGCCCTGCGCGTACAGCAGGATGACCCGCAGCATGGGCACCTCCGCCGTCCGCGTCCCCTCCGCCTGCACCGGTACGGCCCGGGACGCCCCGACGGTGGACGGCTTCCGCCCCACGGCCGCCACGCACACCGCCGACACACCGAAGGTCACCGCGTTGAACACCAGCAGCGGCACCGCCCCGAACGCCTGCACCGCGAGCCCGCCCACCGTGGCGGACAGCAGCATCCCGGCCTGCGTGGCCATCTCGTACGACGCGTTGAAGCGCCGCAGCTTCGCCGCCGGCACCCGTTCCTTGATCAGCGCCCCGCTCGCCGGGAAGAACAGCGCCGCCACGACGGCGAGCGCGAAGTTCGCCCCGTACACGCCGACCCCGGTGGCTCCCCCGCTCACCAGCCACAGCGGCAGCGCCAGCGCCAGCCCGGCGCTCATCACATCGCAGCCGATCCACAGCCGGCGCCGGTCGAACCGGTCGGCCAGCCGGCCGAAGTACGGCGACAGCACGGCCTGCGGGGCGGCCACCGCGATGAACAGCCAGCCCACCGCCATCATCGTCCGCTCCTCGCGGATCATCAGCAGGGCGCCCGCGATGAGCTGCACGTTGTTGCCGAGGGCGGTGGCGAAGGCGGCGGGAGCGAGGAGCCGCTCGGCGCGGCGGGGGTGATCGTCGGTCATGGAGCCAGTCTCCGGACGTTCCCTGACATCTTCTGTCAGGAGAGATACGGACGAAGGAAGAGGTACGGGCGAAGGAGAGATACGGACGTCCCCGGCATGGACGCCGCCGCCCGCCCGCCGCTTGAATCGACCGTGTGAAGGCCGAACCGATCGCCGCGCGGAGCTGGGGCGAGCTGCGCGACCTGGTGCGTACGGCCCCCGTGGACGAGGTCGTCGAACTCTTCGAGACCGGACTGCACGCCCGGATCGGCACCGCCTCACTGATGGCAGCCGAGCGGCTGGGCCCGATGCGCCATCCCGGGGCGGTGGACATCGCGATACGCGCCCTGGACTCGGCGGACCCCCGCCTGTGGACCTCGTCGGCCATCCGTCTGCTGAGCCTGGCCCGGGCGGAGCAGGCGGTCCCCGCCCTCGCCCGGTTCGTCCGCACCCCCGGCGCCGGGGGGACCGGCGCCCTGGAGGCTCTCGTCCGCATCGGCACCGGCGAGGCGACCGCCGCCCTGCTGGACCTGGGCCGCACCGCGGTGGCGGACCCCGCCCTCGCGGGCCGCCCGGGCGCCGGCGCCCTGGTGTGGGCGCTGTCGACGACCGGCACCTCCGAGGCCCGGGACCTCGTCCTCGAACTCACCCGCACCATGAGCGCCCCGTGGGACGAGCGCGCGATGTGGGCCGTCGCCCGGATCGCCGACGAACGCTTCGAGCCGTTCCTGCTGGAGCTGTGCGCCGGCCCCTACGTCCGCCAGGGCCTCAGCGGGCTCGAGCGCACGGCCACCGCCCGTTCCGTACCGGCGCTGCGGCTGCGGCTGGCGGCCGCCGGTGACCGTGCCGTCCGCTACAGCGCCGCCCGCGCCCTGGCCCACGCCGGTGCCGCCGCGGCGTCGGCGCTCTCGCCGTCCGCCTGGTGGAACCGCGACGCCGAGGTGCCGGTGCGCCGCGCCACGGCCTGGGTCCTCGGCCGTACCGGCGCGCCCGAGTACGCCACGGTCCCCGGCCTCACCCGCCTGCTCGCCGACGACGACCCCGGCGTCCGCGCCCGGGCCGCGGAGTCCCTGGGCCGCGTGGAGGGCGCGCGCGCCGCGCCGCAGCTGCGCGAGGCCCTCGCCACCGACCCCTCCCACCGCGTCCGCGCCCGCGCGGCCACCGCCCTCGGCCGGCTCGCCGGCCGCGGGACACGCGGCGCGCTGCGCGAGGCCGCCCGCCGCGACCCCGTGGCCTGCGTCCGCGACGCCGCGCACGCCGCGCTGCGGCGCCTGTGACCCCGTGGCGCCCGGTTCGCACCCCGCGCTGCGGCGCCTGTGACCCCGTGGCGCCCGGTTCGCACGCCACGCCAAGATCCGCCCCCGCCGCGCCCCAACACAACCTCCCCCGGGCCGGATCCCGCCCCCGGGAAGGCTTCCACCCTCACGCTCCGTGCGGGACGCTCCACTTGACGGCAGACTGGGAGGTCCTGCCCGGGAGCGAGGAGGCACCGAAGTGGTCGACGCACACCGTACGTTCGTGATCGTCGGAGGAGGGCTGGCCGGGGCGAAGGCCGCCGAGACCCTGCGCGCCGAGGGCTTCACCGGCCGGGTCATCCTGATCTGCGACGAGCGCGACCACCCGTACGAACGGCCGCCGCTCTCCAAGGGCTTCCTGCTGGGCAAGGAGGAGCGCGACAAGGTCTTCGTCCACGACGCGGCCTGGTACGCGCAGAACGACGTCGAACTGCACCTCGGCCAGACCGTCACCGAACTGGACCGCGCCGGCAAGGCGCTCACGCTGGGCGACGGCAGCCGCGTGCACTACGACAAGCTGCTGCTGGCCACCGGCGCCGAGCCGCGCCGCCTGGACATCCCCGGTACGGGCCTGGCGGGCGTGCACCATCTGCGCCGCCTGTCGCACGCCGAGCTGCTGCGCGGGGTGCTGGCGACCCTGGGCCGCGACAACGGCCAGCTGGTGATCGCCGGCGCGGGCTGGATCGGCCTGGAGGTGGCCGCCGCCGCCCGCACGTACGGCGCGGAGGTGACGGTCGTCGAGCCGGCGCCCGGCCCGCTGCACGGCGTCGTCGGCCCGGAGATCGGCGCGGTCTTCGCCGATCTGCACCGCGAGCACGGCGTCGTCTTCCACTTCGGCGCGCAGCTCACGGAGATCACCGCCCAGGACGGCATGGTGCTGGCCGCCCTCACCGACGACGGCGAGGAGCACCCGGCGCACGACGTACTGGCCGCGATCGGCGCCGCCCCGCGCACCGTCCTGGCCGAGCACGCGGGCCTGGAGACCGTGCCGCGCGAGCAGGGCGGCGGCATCGCGGTGGACGCCTCGCTGCGCACGTCCGACCCGGACGTCTACGCCTGCGGCGACGTCGCCGCCGCCGAGCATCCGCTGTTCGGGGTGCGGCTGCGCGTGGAGCACTGGGCGAACGCGCTGAACGGCGGCCCGGCGGCGGCCCGTTCGATGCTGGGCCAGGAGGTGTCGTACGACCGGGTGCCGTACTTCTTCTCCGACCAGTACGACATGGGCCTGGAGTACTCCGGCTACGCCCCGCCCGGCTCCTACGACCAGGTGGTGATCCGGGGCGACATGGCGCGGCGCGAGTTCATCGCGTTCTGGCTGGCGGAGGGGCGCGTCCTGGCCGGCATGAACGTCAACGTGTGGGACGTGGTGGACGACATCCAGCTCCTCGTCCGCTCCCAGCGCGCGATCGACCCGGCGGCGCTCGCCGACCCGGGTGTGCCGCTCGGGTCGCTGCACGGCGAGGAGTAGGCGCTCACCTGCCGTCACGCAGACGGCAGACGGAGTTCATCCCTCCGCCACGTCCCGGTCCCGGGCCCGCCCGCGCCGGGCCCGAGACTCCCCCTGGGTCATCAACGTTCCGGGGGGAGCATGGGTATGCGTACCCGACTCGTCTGCGTCGCCGCCCTGCTGTGCGTGCTGACCGCCTGCGCCGGCGAGTCCGGCGACGGCGGGTCCGCCGACGAGCGGCGGACGAAGACCATCACCGCGCTGCGCTCCATCAACCCCGCCCTCGTCGCCGACGAGGACCAGGCCCTCGCACGGGTGCGCGCCCAGTGCGCGGTGGTGGACCGCGACGGGGCGGACGAGGCCGCCAAGGAGCGGTTCTCGACCGACGGCCACCAGGTCTCGGACACCGAGGCGAGCACGATCAACGACATGCTGCGGCTGACGCTCTGCGAGTGACGCGGGCACTCCGGCCGACCCCGCGCGCTCACCCCGGCCATGCGATCGTCCCCTCCCGCCCCCGCTCCCGGTACGCCGCCACGAGCGCGTCCAGCTCCTCCCCCGCGAGCGGCCGGTACGCGCCGCCGTCCGGCGCCCACCACACGGGGTCGGCACAGCGGAAGCCCTCCGCGCGCAGCTCGGACCGCCGGATCTTGTTGGTGGCCGTCACCGGCATCGACGCCACCACCCGTACGAACCGCGGCGCCGCCTTCGTCCCGAGATCCGGCTGTACGTCGAGGAAGCGGCGGAAGCCGTCCGGGTCGAAGGCCGCCCCGTCCCGCGGCGCCACCGCCGCCATCACCTGGTCCCCGGTCACCGGGTCCGGCACGGCGTACACGCACACGGCGGCCGCCGGCTCCCACCGGGCGAGGATGTTCTCGATGACGGCCGCCGCCAGGTTCTCGCCGTCCACCCGCAGCCGGTCGTCGGACCGGCCGGCGAAGAACAGCCATCCGTCCTCGTCGCGGTAGAAGAGGTCCCCGGTCCAGTACCAGCCGCCGCGCCGCCGTTCGGCCACCGCCGCGTCGTTGCGCCAGTAGCCCTCGAAGCGGGCCGCCGACCCGCCGCGGTTGACCAGCTCCCCGATGACCCCCGGCGGGCACTGTGCGCCCGTCGCCGGGTCGACGACCGCCAGGTCCTCCCCCGGCGCCGCCCGCCCGACGGCCCCCGCGGGCGTCCCCGGCGTGCGGTGGACGGCCGCGCCGCCCTCCGACGACCCGTACCCCTCGACCAGCGGCACCCCGAAGCGCGCCTCGAACCGGGCGGCGTCCACGTCGCCCGCCTCCGTCCCGAACCCGAGCCGCAGCCGGTGCGCCCGGTCGCCGTCGGTCTCCGGTGTCGCGAGGACGTACTGGATCGCCCGTCCCACATAGGTGAAGTAGGTCGCGCCGTACGCCTGTACGTCCGGCAGGAACCCGGACGCCGAGAACGACCGCCGCAGCGCGACCGCCCCGCCGCCCACCAGCGCGGGCGCCCACCCGGCGATGACGGCGTTGCCGTGGAACAGCGGCATGCACAGGTAGTGCACGTCGTCCGCGCCCAGCGCGAACTGCCGCGCGAGCGCCGCCCCGGCCCGCGCCAGCCGCCCCTGGGTGACGATGACGGCCTTCGGCGCCCCGGTCGACCCGGAGGTGAAGGTGAGCAGCATCCGGGTACGGGGCTCCGCCGCGGGGAAGTCGGCGGGCGCGGCGGAGCCGTACGCGGCGACCTCCGAGGCGTACGACGGCTCGTCCACGACGAGCAGCGGCAGCCCGCACCCCGCGACGAGCGGCCGATACGCCCGCTCGGTGACGATCACCGCGCACTCGGTGTGAGCGATGTCACGCGCCAGCTCGGCCCCCCGCCGCGTCGGGTTGATCCCGACGACGGCCGCCCCCGCAAGCGCGGCGGCCCCGAGCCACAGCGGATACTCGGCCACGTTCCCGAGCAGCACCCCGACGTGCGGCTCCCGCCCGCCGGGCAGCAGCTCCCGCAGCCACGCGGCGCGCGCGGCGGCGGCCCCGGCGACCTGGTGCCGGGTGAGTGGGGTGGCGCCGGCGGCCAGCAGCCCCGGCCGGTGGTCCGTCCAGTGCGCCCGCAGGAGCTGGTCGACGGTGTCCATGCGGCGGACCATAGCTGACGGATCGTCAGATCAGAAGGCCGGTATCCTCGGCCCCATGCCGATCCGCACCGCCGAGGTCCCCGTCGCCGACATCATCCCGCTGCGCTGGGCCGTGCTGCGGCCCGGTATGCCCCGGGAGAGCGCGCTCTTCGCCGAGGACGACGCGCCCGGCGCCTTCCACATGGCCGCGTACACCGACGACGGCGAGGTCGGCGCCGTGGTCTCCTTCTGCCCCGAGCAGCTGCCCGGCGAGGACGCCAAGGCGTACCGCTTCCGCGGTATGGCCAGCGAGCCCGCGCTGCGCGGACAGGGGTACGGGGAGGCCGTGCTCAGGGCCGGGCTGAAGGCGGCGGCCGACCGCGGCGCGGAGGTCGTCTGGTGCAACGCGCGCAGCGTGGCGCGCGGCTTCTACGAGAAGTACGGCTTCGAGGTCCGCGGCGAGGAGTTCGAGATCCCGACCGTCGGCCTGCACTGGGTGATGGCCATCGCCGTCGGTTCTGTCCCCGCCCGGCCGTAGAATCCACTCGTGGCAGGGCGGATCAACGACGACGACATCAAGGCGGTCCGGAACGCGGTTCCGATCGACGCCGTCGTCTCCGACTACCTCCAGCTGCGCCCCGCGGGCGGCGGCCAGCTCAAGGGCCTGTGCCCCTTCCACGACGAGAAGTCCCCTTCCTTCCACGTGAGCCCCGCCAAGGGCTTCTACCACTGCTTCGGCTGCCAGGAGGGCGGCGACACCGTCGACTTCGTGATGAAGATGGAGCACCTCTCCTTCTCGGAGACCATCGAGCGGCTCGCCGCCCAGGCCGGCATCACGCTGCGGTACGAGGAGGGCGGCTACAACCCGGGCCGCCAGCAGGGCGAGCGGACCCGGCTCGTCGAGGCGCACCGGCACGCGGCGCAGTTCTACGCCGAGCAGCTGGGGGGCGCGGAGGCGGAGATCGGGCGCCGCTTCCTGGCCGAACGCGGCTTCGACCAGGCCGCCGCCGAGCACTTCGGCGTCGGCTACAGCCCGGCCGGCTGGGACCACCTCACGCGCTTCCTGCGCGGCAAGGGCTTCAGCGACAAGGAGCTGATCCTCTCCGGCCTCTCCCAGGACGGCCGGCGCGGCCCCATCGACCGCTTCCGCGGCCGGCTGATGTGGCCGATCCGGGACATCACCGGCGAGGTGGTGGGCTTCGGCGCGCGCAAGCTCCGCGACGACGACAACGGGCCGAAGTACCTCAATACGCCCGAAACCCCCCTCTACCGCAAGTCGCAGGTCCTGTACGGCATCGACCTGGCCAAGAAGGACATCGGCAAGCAGTCCCGCGCCGTCGTCGTCGAGGGCTACACGGACGTGATGGCCTGCCATCTCGCCGGCGTCACGACCGCCATCGCCACCTGCGGCACGGCCTTCGGCGGCGACCACGTCAAGATCCTGCGCCGGGTGCTGATGGACAACTCCCGCTCCGAGGTCGTCTTCACCTTCGACGGCGACGCGGCCGGCCAGAAGGCCGCCCTGCGCGCCTTCGAGGACGACCAGAAGTTCGCGGCCCGTACGTCGATCGCGGTGAGCCCCGGCGGCATGGACCCGTGCGACCTGCGGCTGGCCAAGGGCGACGAGGCGGTGCTGCAGCTGGTCGAGGACCGCTCGCCGCTGTTCGAGTTCGCGATCCGCTCCTTCGTCACGCAGCACAACCTCGACACCGCGGAGGGCCGCTCGGCCGCCCTGGAGGAGTCGGCGCCCATCGTGGCGCGGATCAAGGACCCGTCCATCCGGCACGAGTACGCGGTCCGGCTGGCCGGGCTGCTCGGCATCCTGGACGAGACGTTCGTCGTACGCCGGGTGGGCCAGCTGGCGCGCTTCGCCCGCGAGAGGGGCGCGGGCGGTCCGCAGCACCCGGTCCGCGAGCCCGCGCCGATGCCCGTACGCGAGGCCCCCCGCACTCCCGCGTGGAATCTGCGGGGCCGCGATCTGCAGGCCCAGCGCGAGCTGCTGAAGCTGGCCCTGCAGTACCCGCAGCTGGTCTCCCCCACCTTCGACGCGTACGAGCCGCACGAGTTCATCGCCGCCCCCTTCACCTCCGTACGCGCCGCGATCCAGCAGGCCGGCGGGGTCGCGTCGGCGGACGACGACTTCCTCGCCCGGGTGCGGGACGCGGCTCCGGACGACGGGGTCCGCTCCCTGGTCACGGAGCTGGCGGTGGAACCGCTGCTCACGCGCCGCGACCCGGACGAGCTGTACGCGGGCAAACAGCTGGTCGCCGTACGCCAGCAGGCGGTGGGCTACCGCATCCGCGAGGTCCGCGCCCTGCTGCAGCGCATGTCGGCGCACGGCTCGCAGGAGGAGCTGGCGGCGGCCACCAACGAGCTGTGGGTGCTGCAGCAGTACGACCGGTCGCTGCGGGAAGCCGGGCCGGACGCGCTGTAGGGCGGGGGCGCCTGTTCGGGGCGGGCGCGGTGTCCGGCGCGGGCGCGGTGGACCGACCCCGCTGAGGCGCCGGCCCGCCACCGAGGGCCACCCCATGTCACCGCAACGTCACGGCCCGGCCACAAATAGTGCCCGCACGACCCTACTGCGCAGCCTGTGGCATACAGCACACTGGTGGGCGGTGCCTGAGTCCTCGGAGCGCGGCGGCGTCGTCCCTCACAGGTTCGAAACCGCCGGGGACGCGCTCACGACTAACGGGGCGGAGCGCGGCGGGGCAGCCGCGACCGTTCCCCTGCCGCACGCCCTCGAACCGGCAGTGATGATCACCCTGGAGGTCGCCCCCGTGCAGACCCAGACCCTTTCCGCCACGGCTCAGCCGTCCACGCATGCTGTGCCGCGGCAAACCCGTGTCCATCACCATCCGGAGGCAGAACAGGAGCCACCGGAGGCGCTCCTGACCACCCCCGCCACCGAACGCGCCGAACCGGCCGAGCCGCTGGACGCCCCGGCACCGCCACCGCGCACCGAGACGAGCGCCCCGTCCTCCGACCTGTTCCGCCAGTATCTGCGGGAGATCGGCCGGATCCCCCTGCTCAGCGCGGCCGAGGAGGTCGAGCTGGCCCGCCGGGTCGAAGCCGGCCTGTTCGCGGAGGAGAAGCTCGCCGGATCCTCCGACCTCGACTCCCAACTGGCCCTCGACCTCGACCGGTTAGTCGTGCTGGGCCGGATGGCCAAGCGCCGCCTCATCGAGGCGAACCTGCGGCTCGTGGTGTCCGTCGCCAAGCGCTACGTCGGTCGCGGCCTGACCATGCTGGACCTGGTCCAGGAGGGCAACCTGGGCCTGATCCGGGCGGTCGAGAAGTTCGACTACGCCCGCGGCTACAAGTTCTCCACGTACGCCACCTGGTGGATCCGCCAGGCCATGTCCCGCGCCCTGGCCGACCAGGCGCGCACCATCCGGGTCCCGGTCCATGTGGTGGAGCTGATCAACCGGGTCGTCCGGGTGCAGCGCCGGATGCTGCAGGAGCGGGGCTACGAGCCCACACCGGAAGAGGTCGCCGTACACCTCGACCTCCCCGAGGAGCGCGTCAGCGAGGTGCTGCGGCTCGCCCAGGAGCCCGTCTCCCTGCACGCCCCGGTGGGCGAGGAGGACGACGTGGCGCTCGGCGACCTCATCGAGGACGGCGACGCGGCCTCACCGGTCGAGTCGGCGGCGTTCCTGCTGCTGCGCGAACACCTGGAAGCCGTCCTGTCCACCCTCGGCGAACGCGAACGCAAGGTCGTCCAGCTGCGCTACGGCCTGGCCGACGGCCGCCCGCGCACGCTGGAGGAGATCGGCCGGATCTTCGGCGTCACCCGCGAACGGATCCGCCAGATCGAGTCGAAGACCCTCAACAAGCTCCGCGACCACGCCTTCGCGGACCAGCTGCGGGGCTATCTGGACTGACTGACCGCACCCGTCAGCGGCCGGGCAGCTCCGCTTTACTGGCCGGCCTGCTCCGCCGTCTCCACGGGGAGCGCGCCGGGGTACTGCTGCTCGCGTACGGCGGCGTACTGCTGCCGTACCGCCTGCCCCACGGCGAGCTGCTCACCCGGCTCGAAGACCTGGTGCCGGGCACTGGGCCAGGGCGGCGGGGCGTCCGGCGACCACCTGCCCTCGCTGACGCCCCACGCCCAGGCGGCCTGCCGCGCGGCGCCCAGCGCCGTGTAGTCGGCGGCCTCGGGCACGACGACCTGGGCGCCCAGCAGGGACGGCGCGAGCGCCTGTACGGCGGAGAGCTGGGCGGCGGCGCCGAGCAGGAAGACCCGCTGGACGGTGACACCGCGGGCGCGCAGCACCTGCAGCGCGTCCGCGAGCCCGCAGAGCATGCCCTCGAAGGCGGCGCGCGCCAGATGCTCGGGCTTCATCGACTCGCGCCGCAGCCCGTGCAGCGAACCGGCGGTGTGCGGGAGGTCGGGGGTGCGCTCGCCTTCGAGGTACGGCAGCAGGACGAGCCCGTGCGCCCCCGGCGTGGAGCGCAGCGCGAGCGCGGAGAGCCCCTCCAGGTCCGCGGGGTCGAGCCCGAGCATCTCCGCGGTGCCGCGCAGGGCGCGCACGGCGTTCGCGGTGTGGACGACGGGCAGATGCATACCGGTGGCGTCGGCCAGTGAGGTGATGACGCCGGAGGGGTCGGGCAGCGCCTGCCCGTGTACGGCGAAGACCGCGCCGGACGCGCCCAGCGTCACGACGGCGTCGCCCTCGCCCACGCCCAGCCCGAAGGCGGCGGCCATGGTCTCGCCCGTACCGGCGGAGATGATCAGCCCCTCGGGCGTACGCCCGGCGGCCTCGGCGGGCCCGAGCACCTGGGGCAGCCCCGCCTCGTGCCCGAGGGCGGCGGCGACGAGGTCCCCGCGCCACTGCTCGGTGGCGGTCGAGTAGTAGCCGGTGCAGGAGGCGGCGCCCCGGTCGGTGGTGCGGCGCGCGGGACGGCCGAGGAGCTGCCAGACCAGCCAGTCCTGCGGCAGCAGCACCTGCGCCGCGCGCTCCGCGGCGTCCGGCTCCTCGCGCCGCAGCCAGGCGAGCTTGGCGACGGGCAGCTTCGCCCCCGGGACGTTGCCGACGGCCTCCGCCCAGCCGCCCCGCCCGCCGAGGGCGTCGGTGAGATCGGCGGCGGGTCCCTGCACGCGGGGGTCGTTGCCGACGAGGGCGGGCCGCACGGGCACGCCCATCGCGTCGAGCGCGAGCACGGCGTCCTGCTGCGCGGCGACCCCGATGGCCTGCACGCCTTCCAGCAGCCCGCCGGCGCACGCCTCACCGAGGGAGAGCAGCCACGCCTGCGGGTCGATCTCGTACGCCTTGGCGTCGTCGGCCGCGGCGGCCTTGGGATGCGGGGCGTACCCCTGTCTCAGCACGGCACCGGTCTCGGCGTCGCAGACGACTATGTGCGTGCTCTCGGTCGAGCTGTCCAGAC
>NZ_JBFAXR010000070.1:0-45221 GCF_040680895.1 Streptomyces sp. NPDC051940
TCACCATCAACTCCTCCACCGGTCTGATCTCCGGTACGCCCACCGCGATCGGGTCCTCGAGCGTCACCGTCACGGTGACGGACTCGGCGAGCAGCGAGCGTGCTCACGGGCCAGTCGGAGCCGTACATCAGCCGCTGCGGGCCGAACGCGTCGATCACGGTGTCCGCGTACGGGCGCAGACCGTCGACCGTCCACGAGCGCCAGTCGGCCTCCGTCACCATGCCGGAGAGCTTGCACACGGTGTTGGGCTCGGCGGCCAGCTCGCGCACCCGGCCGGCCCACGGCTCCGGCTCGCCCGCCGCGATCGGCGGTTTGCCCAGATGGTCGAGGACGAACGTCAGCCCCGGGACGGCCCGCGCCGCCCGTACCGCCGCGGGCAACTGGTGCGGGAGGAGCAGCAGTTCGTACACCAGACCGGCGTCGGCCACGGCGCGCAGCCCGCGCAGCACCTCCGGGCGGGTCAGCCAGTCGGGGTCCGGCTCGCCCTGCACCTGGTGGCGGATGCCGCGCAGGTACGCGCCGCCGGGCAGGGCGCGCAGCCGGGCCAGTTCGTCCGCGACGCCGGGGGAGGTCAGATCGGTCCAGCCGACGACCGCGCCGACCACGTCGCTCCGCGCGGCGATCTCCAGGAACTCGGGCGTCTCCTCCGGCACGGTGATCGTCTGTACGAGCACGGTGGCGGCGACGCCCGCCTCGCGGGTCTCGGCCTCCAGGTCGGCGAGGAGGAAGTCGCGGCGCAGCGGCGCGAGATCGGGACCGGTGATCCAGTCCTGGTCACGTACCTCCAGGTCCCAGAGGTGGTGGTGGGCGTCGACGACGGTCATGACGTGGTCCTTCCAGGTACGGGCGCCTCTGCGGGCTCCGAGCCCCACGCGGGTACGGGCGCCTCTGCGGGCTTCGGGCCCCCCGCGGGTACGGGCGCCCCCTCGGGCAGCAGGTCCCGCGCCCGCAGAGCGTCCCACAGGGCGCCGGGGACGGGGTGGCGGAACTGCTCGACGGCGTCGTGCACCTGGGCCGCCGACCGCGCCCCGACCAGCACCGAGGCGACCGCCGCGTGCCCGAAGGGGAACCGCAGCGCCGCGGCGCGCAGGGGTACGCCGAAACCCCGGGCGGTGTCACGCATCCGCACCGCCCGCCGCAGCACCTCCGCGGGCGCCGCGGCGTAGTCGTACGTGGCCCCCGGCTTCGGGTCGGCCAGCAGCCCGGAGTTGAACACGCCGCCGATCACCACGCTCCTGCCCGCCGCGGAGGCGGCGGGGAGCAGGTCGTCCAACGCGCCCCCTTCCAGCAGGGTGTAGCGCCCGGCGCACAGCACTGCGTCGACGTCGGTGTCCGTCACGAACCGCGCCAGCATCCGGCTCTGGTTCATGCCCGCGCCGATCGCCCCCACGACGCCCTGCGCGCGCAGCTCCTCCAGCGCCGGGTACGCCTCGCGGAACGCCTGCTCCTCGTGGCCGTCCGGGTCGTGCAGCAGGACCAGGTCCACCCGGTCCAGCCCGAGGCGGACGAGGCTGTCCTCCAGCGAGCGGCGTACGCCGTCGGCGCTGAAGTCCCACCGCCGCCGGTGCGTCGCGGGTACGGCGAACCCGTTGGCCCGGTCGTCGCCGCCCGCGTCGGACGGCTCCAGCAGCCGGCCCACCTTGGTGGACACGGTGTAGCTGTCGCGGGGCCGGCCGCGCAGCGCGGCGCCCAGGCGGCGCTCCGCGAGGCCGAGCCCGTAGTGCGGCGCGGTGTCGAAGTAGCGCAGACCCGACTGCCAGGCCGCGTCCACGGTGGCGGCGGCCTCGTCCTCGCCCACCGGCTCGTACAGGCCCGCGATCGCCGCGCTGCCGAAGCCCAGCGCGGTGACGGGGACGGCGGAGCGGCCGAGGGTACGGACCGGCAGCTCGGCGGTGGGAGCCGTCGTCATCAGCGCGCCTCCGGTCGCAGCCGCAGGCCCTGCATGCCGCCGTCGACGGCCAGCGCGGTGCCGGTGACCGAGGCGGCGGCGGGGCTCGCCAGATAGACGACCGCGGCCGCGACCTCGGCGGCGGACACCAGCCGGCCCATGGGCTGGCGGGCGTTGAGGGCGGCCCGCTCCGCCGCCGGGTCGTCGGCCTGGTCCAGCAGCCGTCCCACCCAGGGGGTGTCCGCGGTGCCGGGGTTCACGCAGTTGACGCGGATCCCCTCGCGGACGTGGTCGGCCGCCATGGCGAGGGTGAGCGACTGCACGGCGCCCTTGCTGGCGCTGTACAGGGCGCGTTGCGGCAGGCCGGCCGTCGCCGCGATCGAGGAGGTGTTGACGACGGCGGCGTGCTCGGACGTACGCAGGTGGGGGAGGGCCGCCCGGGTGGTGCGGACGATCCCGAGGACGTTGACGTCCAGCACGCGGTGCCACTGCTCGTCGTCGTTGTCCTCGACCGTGCCGACGGCGCCGATGCCGGCGTTGTTCACCACGATGTCGAGGCCGCCGAGTCCGGCCGCCGCGGCGGCGACGGCGGAGCGTACGGAGTCGTCGTCGGACACGTCCGCGGTGTAGCCGCGCAGGTCCCCGTCCAGGCTGCGGATGTCGAGGTCCAGTACGGCGACGGTGGCGCCGCGCGCGGCCAGCAGCTCGGCGGTGGCCCGCCCGATGCCGGAGGCTCCGCCGGTCACCAGGGCCTTCAGTCCGGACAGTTCGCCCACGGTCGTCTCCTCACGCATCCGCGAACACCTGCCGCTGGCCGCCGAGCCCGTCGATCTCCAGCTCGACGACGTCGCCCGCGCGCAGATAGGGGTTGTCCGGCAGGCCCAGGGCCACCCCGGCCGGGGTGCCGGTGTTGATGACGTCGCCGGGCTCCAGCACCATGTACTGGCTCAGATACCAGACGAGGTAGGCCACCGGGAAGATCATGTTCTCGGCGGCGCCGTTCTGCCGCGGCACCCCGTTGACGCTGAGGCGCAGTCCGAGCGCCTGCGGGTCCGCCACCTCGTCGGCCGTGACCAGCCACGGACCGAGCGGGTTGAAGGTCTCGCAGGACTTGCCCAGGTCCCACTGCGGGGACAGCTCCAGCTGGAACTCGCGCTCCGACACGTCGTTGCTGACGGCGTATCCGGCGATCACTCCCGCCGCGTCGTCCGGAGTCTCCAGGTAGCGGGCCCGGCTGCCGATCACCACCGCGAGCTCCACCTCCCAGTCGGTCTTGTCCGACCCGCGCGGGACGAGCACGGTGTCGTACGGGCCGACGACGGTGCCGGGGTCCTTCATGAACACCACCGGCCGCTCCGGTACCAGGGCGCCGGTCTCGGCCGCGTGGTCGCGGTAGTTGAGCCCGACGCACACGACCTTGCCGGGACGGGCCACGGGCGCGCCGACGCGCAGCCCCTCGGCGTCCAGGACGGGCAGGGTGCCGGCCTCCAGGGCGTCCCGTACCCGGCCGACACCGCCGGCGGCCAGGAACGGGCCGTCGATGTCGCCGGTCAGGCCCGACAGGTCGCGGACCGTGCCGTCGTCGGTGCGGACGGCGGGACGCTCGTGGCCGGGGGCGCCGAGGCGCATGAGTTTCACTTGCTTCTCCTTGCGGTCGCGGCGCCTTCGCGCCGCGGGGTTGATCACACGGCGGAGACGGCTCAGGCCGCCGCCCCCGCCTTGTCGTGGATGATGCGGATGATCTTCCCGCTCATCCGCTCGTAGTCGTGGTCGTTGGCCACCTCACCGCGGACGCGGTGGCCGGCCATCACGACCACCCGGTCGGCGAGCGTGACCATCTCCGCCAGGTCGCTGCTGATCAGCAGGATCGGCAGGCCGTCCCGGGCCAGGTCCCAGATCAGCTCGTGGAAGGCGTGCTTGGTGCGCACGTCCACCCCGACGGTCGGCTCGTCGACGATCAGCAACCGGGTGTCGGCGGCCAGCCACTTGGCGAGGCTCACCTTCTGCTGGTTGCCGCCGGACAGCTCCCCGGCGTTCTGCTCCGGCCCCGCCACGCGGATGCCGAGGCGGTCGATCAGGTCCTGCGCCACCTCCCGCTCCTGGCGGGCCGAGACCCGGCCGAGCGCGCGGGCGATCTTCTTCCACACCGTGACCGTGATGTTGCGGACGATGGGCTGCTCCAGGAAGACGCCCTCCTCCTTGCGGTTCTCGGTCAGGTAGCCGATCCCGTACGTGTGGAGGGCCTCGCGCGGCGAGCGGATCCGCGCGCTCTCGCCGTACACGCGGATCTCGCCGGCCGTGACGCGGTCGAGGCCCAGTACGGCCTTGACGAGTTCGCTGCGGCCCGCGCCGACCAGCCCGTACAGGCCGACGATCTCCCCGGGGCGGACCTCCAGCGAGACGTCCTCGTGGCCGGACGCCGTGGCGATGGCGGTGAGGGAGAGCGCCGGGTCCGCCGAGGCGTCGAAGGTGCGCGGCGTCATGTCGGACACGGTGTGCGCGCGGCCGACCATCAGGCTGACCACGTCGTCCTGGGTGTGGTCGTCGAGGGACGCCGACTCGAGCACCGAGTTGCCGTCGCGCAGCACGGTGACGGTGTCGCAGACGGCGAAGACCTCCTCCAGCTTGTGGCTGACGAAGACGACGCAGGTGCCGCGCGCGGTGAGCCGGCGTACGACGTCGAAGAGGTGCTCGGCCTCCTGCGGGGACAGGGAGGCGGTGGGCTCGTCGAGCAGCAGCACCCGGCTGTCGGTGTAGAGGGCCTTGGCGATCTCCACCAGCTGCTGCTGCGCCACCGACAGCTCCCGCACCAGGCGGTGCGGGTCGAGGTCCAGGCCGAGTTCGGCCAGGCAGCGCTCGGCCGGGGCGGTCATGGCCTCCCGGTCGACCAGGCCCCGGCGCGAGGGCGGGTCCTGGAGGGTGATGTTCTCCGCGACGGAGAACCCGGGGATCAGGTTGCGCTCCTGGTGGACGACGCCGATCCCGGCCCGGGTGGCCTCCAGCGGCGAGCGCAGCTGGATCTCCTCCCCGCGCCAGGTGAGCCGCCCGCCGTCGGGGGCGTGCACCCCGGTGATCACCTTGATCAGGGTGGACTTGCCCGCGCCGTTCTCACCGAGCAGGGCGTGCACGGTGCCGGCGGTCAGCGTCAGCCCGACCCCGTCGAGGGCGCGCACACCGGGGAACACCTTGACGATGTCCTCGCATCGCAGCAGTACGTTGCTCATCGGGCGCCTCCCGTCGCGGCCGCGGCGGCCGGTGTCGCGTCGCCGCGTGGCACGGGCGCCGGGCCCTTCTTGTCGAGGTGGGTCTGGTGGATGCGGCCGCCGACGACGGTGCCGAGCACGACCAGGCCGATCAGGAAGTTGACCCAGCTCGGGTCCAGCGAGAACTGGGCGCGCGCGGTGTCGATGAGCCGCATCAGGAACGCGGCCAGCACCGTGCCGACGACCGCGACGGAGCCGCCGGTCAGGGCGACGCCGCCGATGATGGGCGCGGCGAAGCTGGGCAGCAGCCAGTCGCCGCCGACGCTGCGGTTGACGCCCGGCAGGGAGGCGGTGGCCGTCAGCGCGGCGATGCCGACGAGCAGGCCCGACAGGGTGTGGGCGAGCACGATCTGGCGGTCGGTGGAGATGCCGGAGAGGCGCGCGGCCAGGGGGTTGCCGCCGGCGGCGAGCAGCCGGCGGCCGGCCACGGTGCGGTACATGAACGCGGCGAGGGCGGCGGCCGCGGCGAGCGCGGTGAGGAACACCAGCGGGATGTTCAGCGGCGCCGCACGCCCGAGGTCGCGCAGCGTCTCGGAGTAGCCGTCGATGGTACGGGTCCCCGACAGCCGGTACTGGGCGCCGAGCAGGATCGTCATGGTGCCGAGCGTGACGATGAAGCCGTTGATCCGGGTGGCGACGATGAACACGCCCGTCACCAGGCCGGTCGCGGTGGCGGCGAGCACGCCGATCAGCGCGGCGAGCACCGCGGGCACCCCGTTGTCGGCCATCAGCACGCCCATCAGGCAGGCGGTGAAGCCGCCGAGCGCGCCGACGGCCAGGTTGAGCTGGCCGACGCACAGGGCCACCATCTGCGCCAGGCCGATGAGGATCGGCGTGGCGAGGTACTGCAGGAACGTACGCAGCGACGGGCCTTCGAAGAACGAGCCCGACGAGGAGATCCCCAGGGCGACGTAGCCCGCGAGGACCACGCACAGCAGGGTCGTCGTCGTGGAGCGGGACATGCGCCGTAGGGCCGCCGGGGCGGCGGCGCGCAGGTCGCGGATCGTGGTCATGTGGAGCGCACCACCTTGCGGTAGGACAGGACGGTGCGTACCCGGTCCGCCGACAGAGCCAGCAGCAGCACGCAGCCGAGATAGATGTTGAGGCTCTCCAGCCCGACGCCCAGCAGGTCCAGGCCCTTGCGGATGACGCCGACCAGGGCGGTGCCCAGCAGGGCGCCGAGGACGGAGACGACACCGCCGGTGAGGAGCGTGCCGCCGAGGACCGAGCCGAGGAACGACGGGAGCATGAAGTCCTCGCCGATGGAGGCGCGGAACGTGCCCGTGCCCACGGCGGCCATGAACCCGGCGAGCGCGGCGAGCAGCCCGGACAGGGCGTGCGCCAGCACGATCCGGCGCCCGGTGGGGATGCCCGACAGCTCGGCGGCGGCCGGGTTCGCACCGGTCAGCAGCAGCTCGCGGCCCATCCGGGTACGGGAGTAGAGGAACCCGACGGCGAGCAGGGCCAGCACGGTGAACTGGGCGATCTGCGGGACGGCGGGGGAGCCGCAGACGGGGCCCACGCAGGCGTCGGCGAGCGACGCCGAGCGCAGCTCGGCGAGCCCCGCGGGCCGGGTGGTGAACGCCGCGTTCTCGGTGAACGCCGAGTACAGCAGCGAGATGAGGCCGAGGAGGGCGAAGTCCATCGCCAGCGTGACGACGAAGGAGCTCACCCCGGTACGGGCGATGATCCAGCCGGTGAGCGCCCCGATGGCCGCCCCGGCCACCAGGCACAGCACCAGCCCCAGCGGCAGCGACAGCCCGAGCCGGTCGTAGCCGAAGCCGGCGAAGAACGCGCCGAACGCGGCCATCCGCCCGACGGCGAGGTTCATGTGCCCGACGGAGAGGACGGCCAGCTGCGCCAGCGCCACCACCGTCAGCGTCGAGATGTCCCGCAGCAGCGGGAACAGCACGAGCCGCTGGTCGAAGAACGCGGGGCGCAGGATCCCGAACAGGGTGCCGAGCGCGACGATGAGGACGAGCAGGCCGAGGCGCTGGTTGACCCAGAACGGCAGCCGGTGCGCGGGGCGCGCCCCACCGGCGGCCTGCTCGGTGTCGCCCTCGGGTACGGCGACCGCCGCCTTCATGACACCCTCCGGTCCTCGATGGCGTCCAGGTCCCAGTCGATGCCGATGCCCGGCTCGTCCGGCGCCACGGCCAGCCCGTCGCGCACCGTCAGCTCGGTGCGGGTGACGGCGCGCAGCTGCGGGATGTACTCGACGTACGCCCCGTTGGGGACCGCGGCGACCAGGCTGACGTGCAGCTCCATCAGGAAGTGCGGGCAGACCTTGACGTTGAAGGTCTCCGCCAGGTGCGCGACCTTCAGCCACGGGGTGATACCGCCGACGCGGGCCACGTCGACCTGCACCACCGAGGCGGCGCCCTGCTCCAGGTAGCTGCGGAACTGCATCGGCGCGTACATCGACTCACCGACCGCGACGGGGATGGTGGTCGAGCGCGCGAGCCGCGCGTGGCCGCTGATGTCGTCGGCGGGCAGCGGCTCCTCCAGCCAGTACGGGTCGTACGGCTCGAGGGCCGCGGCCAGCTGTACGGCGGAGGACAGCGACTGCGACTGGTTGGCGTCCGTCATGATGTGCAGCTGCGGGCCCACGGCCTCGCGTACGGCGCGCAGCCGCTCCGCGTCCTCGGCGGGGTGCGGCTTGCCGACCTTCATCTTCACGCCGGCCCACCCCGCCTCCTTGGCCGTGAGCGCCGACTTGACCAGCTCGTCCGCGGTCAGGTGGAGCCAGCCGCCCTCCGTGTCGTACACCGGGACCTCCTGCCGGTGCCCGCCGGCCAGCTGCCACAGCGGCTCGCCCGCGCGCTTGCAGCGCAGGTCCCACAGGGCGGTGTCGACGGCCGCCAGCGCGAGCGAGGTGATGGCGCCGGTGGTCGTCGCCCGGGTCAGGCCGAACAGCTCCTGCCAGAGCCCCTCGACGTTGCGCGCGTCCTTCCCCGCGAGGCGCGGCAGCAGATGGTCGCGGAGCAGCGCGAGGACGGAGGTCCCGCCGGTGCCGATGGTGTAGGCGTAACCGATGCCCTCCAGCCCGTCGGAGGTGGTGAGGCGGACGAGGATGGTCTCCTGCTTGACGAACGACTGCACCGCGTCGGTGCGGTCGGTCTCCACCGCGATGTCGGCGAGCAGCGCCGAGGCGTGCGTGATGGTGCTCATGGGGTTCTGACTTTCCGTGGTCGGCGGCCGGACGCTCACTTGCAGGAGAGGTACTTGTCGGCGAACTCCTTCTTCAGCTCCGTCGTCCTCGCCTGCCGCGCGGTGTCGTAGTCCTCGACGTTCTCCTTGGTGACCACGAAGGAGCCGGAGTCGACGATCACGCCGGGCTCGGCCATCGTGCACTGCTTGGACTGCAGCAGCGCCAGCGCCCAGGCGCCGATCTCCGCCTGGCCGACGGGGTTCTGCACGACGGTGGCGGCGGCGGACCCGTTCCTGATCGAGTCGAGGATCTTGGCGTCGTCGTCGATCGCTACGACCTTGGCCTTGGAGCCGGTCTCCTTGACCGCCTCGGCCGCGGCGACCGCCGGGTTGTAGGCGGTGGAGACGATGCCCTGGATCTGGTCGCCCTTGGCGGCGAGCAGGTCGGAGACGGCCTTCTGCGCCGTCTGCAGGTCCTTGTCGATGTCCGTGACGGTCTGCAGCAGCTTGACCTTGCCGCCGGTCTCGGCGACGGCCTTCTCGACGCCCTTGATCCGCCGCTGGGTGTTGGCGTCGACGTTGTTGCCGGTCAGATGGACGAGGGAGCCCTGGCCGCCCATCGCCTCGATCGCCGCCTTCGCCGACTTGTACGCGGCGAGCTCCACGTCCGTGGAGAGGCAGAAGTCGGCCTCGTTCTTCTCGCCGGCCGGGCAGGAGGCCAGCGACGCCACCGCGAAGCCCTGGGACTTCAGGTCGGCGAAGGTGGTGTTGATGTCCGTCGGGGACACGCCGAAGACGCCGAAGGCGTTGTAGCCGCGGGCGGCGAGGGTGGAGAGCACGTTGTTCTGCTTCTGCTGGTCCCACTCGGCGGTCTCGTCGAAGAGGACGTCGCCCAGGCCGAGGCTCTTCTTGGCGTCGGCGCCGGCCTGCTTCCAGGGCTGGAAGTAGGGGTGGGCGCCGCCGGGCACCAGCGCGATCTTCGTCTGGGAGCCGTCGGCGAGCTCGGCCGACCCGCCGCCGGGCTTCGCGGCGGCGGCGTTGCCTGTCGTCGCGGAGTCGTCCGAGGACTTCACGGTGCACGCCGCGGTGCCGGTGGCGAGGAAGACGACGGTGACGGCGGCGGCCAGGGCGGCTCTGGGACGGATCATGACGCTGCTCCAGACAAATCAAATAGGATTTGGTTGCTTGGCGAGGTTGCATGAGGGGTCGGCGCCGCGTCAAGACCCGTACGCGGATTACCTTGGAACCTACCGGGGCGGCATCGGCGGAAACCCGCTCGCCGCTTGTGACTTGCCTGTTGACATGCTGTGATGTGGATCCGGAGGCTCAGCGCCGGAAGAGCTCGGGGCGCGCCGGTCCGCGCTCCGCCCGGGACGAGGATGTCCGTGACGTACCACTTGTGAATCACATAGAATCTGGCGGCCTGGCTGCCGAAGAGGAGGCGAGTCCATGCCGTTGGACGCGGAGCCGGGTGGCGCACGGCAGGCATTCGCCCGGATCGTCCCCGCACCGCCGAAGCGCGAGGTGCTCGCGGACAGCGTGTACGAGTCCGTCAAGGCGATGGTGATGGACCTGGTGATCCAGCCGGGCGCGCGGGTCGGGATCGAGGCGCTGGCGCGGTCCCTGGGGGTGTCGCCGACGCCCGTCCGCGAGGCCCTGGCCCGGCTCGAGGCGGACGGTCTGGTGGTGAAGCGGTCCCTCTCGGGCTACCGCGCGACCGAGCTGTTGACCAGGCGGGACGTGGTGGAGCTCTTCGAGATGCGGGTGCTGCTGGAGCCCCGGGCCGCCGCACTGGCGGCCGAACGTATCGGCGACGCCGAACTCGACCGGCTGGAGGCCCTGGTCGACGAGTTGCAGGGGCTGCCGGAGGAGGCGCACGGCTACCGCGTCTACGGCCGGTACATGGCCGTGGACCAGCAGTTCCACGACGCGCTGGCAGCCGCCTCGGGGCGGACCCTGCTCGGGGCGGCCGTCCAGCGGCTGCACACGCACCTGCACCTCTTCCGGCTGGGTGCGGTAGCCGGCGGCGGCGATGCCACGGCCCTCGAACACAGCCGGATCGTACGGGCGATCGTGCGGCGCAGCCCCGAGCGCGCCGCGGCGGCCATGCGGGAGCACCTGGAGCTGAGCCTCGAACGCCAACTCAGCCGGTACGCCGAGGACTCCGGCCAATCCGATACGATCCGACCCTGAGTCATGTCCTGAACCACCCGATCTGCCCAGGAAATTGACGGCAGATGCCTGACTCCACTCCCTTGACTGGGCACTGACAGGGCTCATTTCATATACGAAATCAGTCAAGCGTTGTCGACGAGAGTGGAGCCGCCCGATGCGCAGACGCACAGCCACAGGACTGAGTCTGCTGGCGCTATGCGCCGCACTCACCTTCCCACCGGCCGCCGCCGACACCCCCGCGGCCGAAGGGACATCGGCGGCCGGGGGATCCGACTCCGTGCTGTGGTACGACGAACCCGCCCCGGACACCCACAGCGGCTGGGAGTCGCGGGCGCTGCCGATCGGCAACGGGGCCATGGGCGCCTCCGTGTTCGGCGGCGTCGGGGCCGAACGCCTCCAGTTCAACGAGAAGACCCTGTGGACCGGCGGGCCGGGGGTGTCCGACTACAACTTCGGCAACTGGTCGGCGCCGCGCCCCGGCGCGCTGGAGGAGGTCCGGCAGCGGATCTGGGCCGAGGGCAAGGTGACGCCCGAGTACGTACGCGACAAGCTCGGCATGCCGTCCGACACGCCCCGCTACCGCCGCTTCGGCGCCTACCAGAGCTTCGGCGACCTGCGCCTCACCTTCCCCGACAGCACCACACCGGTCACCGGATACCGGCGCGACCTGGACATCGACAAGGCCGTGGCGGGCGTCTCGTACCAGTCCGGCGACGTCCACTACAAGCGCGAGTACTTCGCCACCGCCGTGGACGGCGTCATCGTCGCCCGCATCACCGCCGACCGCCCCGGCCAGGTGGACCTCAAGGCGCGGATCGGCGTCCCCGCCAACCGGACCAGCTCGGCCACGGCCGACGACGGGCGGATCACCGTCAAGGGCGCCCTCGCCAGCAACGGCCTGGGCTACGAGACGCAGGTGCGCGTCCTCAACGACGGCGGTTCACGCACGGACGGCACCGACGGCACCGTGAGCGTGCAGGACGCCGACTCGGTGACCCTGCTCCTCACGGCCGGCACGAACTACGCCGCCCACTACCCCGACTACCGGGGCGAGGACCCGCACGCCCTGCTGACCACCGCGGTCGACCGTGCGGCGGCCAAGGGCTACACCGCCCTGCTGCACGACCACGAGGCCGACTACGCCGAGCTGTTCGACCGCGTCAAGCTCGACCTCGGCGGACAGCTCCCCGCCGTACCGACCGACGAGCTGCTGGCGCAGTACCGCGGCGGACCGTCCGCGGCCGACCGGGCGCTGGAGCAGCTGTTCTTCCAGTACGGCCGGTACCTGCTCGTGGCCTCCTCGCGCCCGGGTTCGCTCCCGGCCAACCTGCAGGGCGTGTGGAACGACATGGACGCCCCGCCCTGGCAGTCGGACTACCACCTCAACATCAACCTGCAGATGAACTACTGGCCGGCCGAGGTCACCAACCTGGCCGAGACGGCGAAGCCGTTCACCGAGTACGTCAACAGCCTGCGCGAGCCCGGACGCGTCACCGCCAAGCAGATGTACGGCGTCGAGAAGGGCTGGATGGCCCACCACGCCTCCAACATCTTCGGGCACACCGGCGCCTGGGACCACCCGGCGTACTTCTTCCCCGAGTCGGGCGCCTGGCTGGTCAACCAGCTCTACGACCAGTACCGCTACACCCTCGACGAGGACTACCTCACCGAGCAGGTGTACCCGGCGATGAAGGAGGCGGCGCAGTTCTGGATCGAGAACCTGCGCACCGACCCGTCCGACGGCAAGCTGGTCGCCACCCCCAGCTACTCCCCGGAGCACGGTTCGTCGACCGCGGGCGCCGCGATGTCCCAGGAGATCCTGTGGGACCTGTTCACGAACGCCGCCGAGGCCGCGGGCAAGGTCGGTGACACCGACTTCGCCGACCAGGCGGAGCAGGTGCTCGCCAAGCTGGACCCGGGGCTGCGCGTCGGCTCCTGGGGCCAGCTGCAGGAGTGGAAGAAGGACCTCGACGACCCGAAGGACACCCACCGGCACACCTCGCACCTGTACG
The DNA here is from genome assembly GCF_040680895.1 of Streptomyces sp. NPDC051940. Classification (NCBI taxonomy): domain Bacteria; kingdom Bacillati; phylum Actinomycetota; class Actinomycetes; order Kitasatosporales; family Streptomycetaceae; genus Streptomyces; species Streptomyces sp. NPDC051940. The sequence goes on from NZ_JBFAXR010000070.1 coordinate 12,489, forward strand.
CCCTCTACCCGAGCAACCAGATCTCCCCGCGCACCACGCCCGCCCTCGCCGACGCCGCCGAGGTGTCGCTGAAGGCCCGCACCGACGACGCCGCCGGCTGGAGCGCCGCGTGGAAGATCAGCCTGTGGGCACGCATGCTCGACGGCGACCACGCGCACACGATGCTCGCCAAGCAGCTCTCGTCCAGCACGCTGGCCAACCTGTGGGACTCCTACCCGCCGTTCCAGATCGACGGCAACTTCGGCGCCACCGCCGGTATGGCGGAGATGCTGCTGCAGAGCCAGACCGACACGATCGACGTACTGCCCGCCCTGCCGGCCGTCTGGAAGGACGGCAGCGTGGACGGTCTGCGTGCGCGCGGCGCGTTCACCGTGGGTACGACCTGGCGCTCGGGCAACCCGACGGAGATCCGGCTGGCCTCGGACAAGGGCGGCAACGCCCAGCTGCGCAACGACGCGTTCCGCGGCAAGGTCCGGGTGTACCGGGCGAACGGCAAGCCCGCCGACTTCACCGTCGACGGGGACGTGCTGACCCTGCCGACGGCTGCCGGTGAGTCGTACCGGATCGTCCCCCAGGCGCAGATCAGCCTCGCCGGCCCGGACCAGGTGCAGCGGCCGGGCACCCGGGTGCCGGTCTCGGTCACCCTCGCCGCGGCGGACGCGACGCCGATGCCGGCGGCCACCGCGACCCTCGAGGTGCCGGAGGGCTGGACGGTCGAGCCCGCGAGCGCACGGCTCAAGCCGTCCCTCCCGGGCGAGTCGGCGACCGCGGACTTCGTCGTGACCGTTCCGCAGGACGCCGCCGAGGGCGTGCAAGCGGTTCGCGGCGTGGTACGTACCGACGAATGGCGGCAGAGCTCGGCCGCGAGCGTCGAGATCCGGTGGCCCAACCTGGCGCTGGGCAAGCCGGCGACGCAGTCCACCACCGCCTACGGCGCCCCGGCCCCGCGAGCGGTCGACGGCAACACCGAAGGCACCTTCAACAAGGGGTCCGTGAGCCACACCGCCATCGAGGACCAGCCGTGGTGGCAGGTCGACCTCGGCGCCGCGCAGCAGATCGACCAGGTCGCCGTCTGGGGGCGCACGGACTGCTGCGCCGAACGGCTGACCGATTTCTATGTGCTGGTGTCCGACGAGCCGTTCGTGTCCGGGAACCTGGCCGAGGTGCTGGCCCAGCCCGGAGTCCGGGCCGTCCGGCACACGGCGCAGGTCGGCAAGCCCAGCAGGATCGCGGTGGGTGACAGCGGCCGGTACGTGCGCGTCCAGCTCGCCGGCCACAACGGGCTCTCCCTCGCGGAGGTCCAGGTGGTCCCGGCGGCGTAGGCGCCGGTAACCCCGGGGGGCGTGGCCGAGGTCCCGCCCCCCGGGGGTCTCCATCGCGAGCCGGGAGCCCGCCCCCCCCCGGGTCTCCACCGCGAGCCGGGAGCCCGCCCCCCGGTCCCAACCGTGCCGCCCGGCCGGACAGTCGCATCCCTCCGTTGACGTTTCTCGGGAGTCCCCATGCGTATCGCCGCCACACCCGTCAGCCGTCGCCGTCTCCTCGCCATCGCCGCCGGCGTCGGCGCGGGCGCCGCCCTGTGCCTGCCCGGGGGTGTACCCCGGGCCGTCGCCGCGGACGACCCGTACGAGACGATCCTGGCCCGCGCCCAGTCCCAGCTCGCCGGCGCCGGCTTCGACGCGGCGGATCCCGACTTCGCCGCCGCCCTGGCCGCCGTCGACCGCAGGTCGTCCGACACGTGGAAGCGAATGGACCGGTCCGCCTCCCGGACCGCCGTCTTCCCCGACCTCACCCCCGTCGCCGACGCCGCCATGTACGGGCAGAGCTACCAGCGGCTGCGCGGCATCGCCACCGGCTGGGCCACCCCCGGCACCGCGCTGTACGCGAGCGCCGAGGTCGAGGCCGAACTGCTCGCGGCGATGCGCTTCCTGCACGACAACGTCTACAGCTCCGGCCGCGGCGAGGTCGGCAGCTGGTGGTACGCCGAGATAGGCGCCCCGCGCGCGCTCGTCGACCTGCTGGTGCTGCTGCGCCACTCGGTCCCCGACGCCGACCGCGCCGCCTACCTCGCCGCCGTCAACAGGTTCTGCCCGAACCCCGACCGCCGCACCCTCACCCCGAGCATCGTCGAGACCGGTGCCAACCGCTCCGACAAGGCGGCGATCGTCGCCCTGGCCGGCGCGCTGGGGAAGGACCCGGCCCGGATCGCACTCGCCCGCGACGGGCTCTCCGACATCCGGGGCGCCGGCAAGTACAGCCTCTTCACCTACGTCACGAGCTTCGACGGCCTCTACCCGGACGGCTCCTTCGTCCAGCACGGCTACATCGCCTACACGGGCACGTACGGCCAGGTGACGCTCAGCGGCGTCGCCGTGGTCGCCGCGCTGCTCGCCGGCACCGAGTGGGCGATCACCGACCCGGGCATCTCCGTCATCCACGACGCCGTCGAGCGCACCTTCGCGCCGATCAGCTACGACGGGCTGGCCATGGACACCGTGCGCGGCCGCGCCGTCTCCCGCCAGCGCGCCGGCGACTACGTGGACGGCGCGGCCATCACCAGCCGCATCATGCTGCTGGCCACCGGCGCGCCGGCGGAGTACGCCGACCGCTGGCGGGCCCTGGTCAAGGGCTGGCTGCAGCGCAACGAGCTGCACCCGTACGCGAGCCTCGCCACCCTCCCCGACCTGGCTCTCGCCAAGCAGATCCTGAACGACCCGTCCGTCGTCGCGGCACCCCGCCTGACCGGCCACTTCTCCTTCGCCGACATGGACCGCGCCGTCCACCGCCGCCCCGGCTGGGCGCTCGCCCTGTCGCTCTCGTCCAAGCGGATCGGCTGCTACGAGGCGGGCAACGGCGAGAACCAGCGCGGCTGGTACCAGGGCGACGGAATGACGTACCTCTACGCGGGCGACGACCTCGGACAGTTCAGCGACGCGTACTGGCCGACCGTCGACCCGTACCGGATGCCGGGGACCACGATCGACACCAGGGTCCGCGCCGAGGTCGGCACCGGACCGGGGACCGGCACCTACCGCCCGCCGAACTCCGTGGCGGGCGGCGCCGTCCTCGACTCCCGCTTCGGGACGGCCGCCCTCGACCTGTACGGGGCGGGGTCGACCCTGCGCGCCCGCAAGGCGTGGTTCTTCCTCGACGACGCCGTGGTCTGCCTCGGCAACGGCATCACCTCCACCGACGGCCGGACCATCGAGACCGTCGTCGAGAACCGCAACCTCGGCGCGAGCCCCGACCGCCTGTTCCAGCTCGACGGTGTCGCCCAGCCCGCCACCGAGGGCTGGAGCGCCACGCCGGACAGCCCCGCGTGGGCGCACCTGGACGGCACCGGCGGCTACGTCTTCCCCGACCCGGCCGACGCCGCGACCACGCTCAGGGTGCTGCGCGAGAACCGCGCGGGCACCTGGTACGACATCAACGACGGGGTGGACACGCGCGGTACGCGGGACGAGGTGACCCGCCCGTACCTGACCCTCTGGTTCGACCACGGCGCGTCCCCGGCCGGCGGCAGCTACTCCTACGTGCTGCTGCCCGCGGCGTCCGCCGCCGAGACCCGTGCCTTCGCCGGCTCCAGGCCCGTCGTGACCGAGGCCAACGACGCGATCGCGCAGGCGGTCTCGGTCCGCTCGCAGGGGCTGACGGCGGCCCACTTCTGGCAGGCGGGCACGGCCGCCGGGATCACGGCGGACGGCCCGGCGGCGGTGGTCGTGACGCGCCGCGACGACGGCATCCGCGTCGCGGTCGCCGACCCGGGACGCACCGCCACGACGGTCACGGTGACCCTGCCCTTCGCGACGGGCGAGGTGGTCTCGGCGGACCCCACGGTCACGGCCGTCCCGGGCCGGCGGACGGTCCTGACCGTGCGGACGGCCGGCTCGCGCGGCCACTCGTACACCGCGCACCTCGCCTGCCCGGCGTAAGGGCGTCGGACGAGGTGGCCATCACGGGCCGCCGGCCTTCGCCCCCGCCGCCCCTCAGCCGAGGGCCTCCCGTACCAGTCGGGCGGTCTCCGACGGCGTACGGCCCACCCGTACGCCCGCCGCCTCCAGGGCCGCCTTCTTCGCCTGGGCGGTGCCCGAGGAGCCGGAGACGATCGCGCCGGCGTGGCCCATGGTCCTGCCCTCCGGGGCGGTGAAGCCCGCGACGTAGCCGACGACGGGCTTGGTGACGTGGGCCGCGATGTACGCCGCGGCGCGCTCCTCCGCGTCGCCGCCGATCTCGCCGATCATCACGATCAGGTCGGTGTCGGGGTCGTCCTGGAACGCCCGCAGGCAGTCGATGTGCGTCGTGCCGATCACCGGGTCGCCGCCGATGCCGACGCAGGTGGAGAAGCCGAGGTCGCGCAGTTCGTACATGAGCTGGTACGTGAGGGTGCCCGACTTGGAGACCAGCCCGATGCGCCCCGGTCCCGCGATGTCGGCCGGGATGATGCCCGCGTTGGACTGCCCGGGCGTGATCAGGCCCGGGCAGTTGGGGCCCACCACGCGCACGCCCGCCGCCTCGGCCCGGGCCCGGAACGCCACCGTGTCGTGCACGGGCACGCCCTCGGTGATGACGACCGCGAGCCCGATCCCGGCGTCGACCGCCTCGTCCACCGCGTCCCGTACGAACGGCGGCGGCACGAACACCACCGTCACGTCCGCACCGGTGGCGGCGACCGCCTCCTTCACGGAGCCGAAGACGGGCACCGTGCGGTCGTCGAAGTCGACGGCCGTGCCCGCCTTGCGGGGGTTGACCCCGCCGACCACGTCGGTGCCGGCGGCGAGCATCCGGCGGGTGTGCCTGCGGCCCTCGGAGCCGGTCATGCCCTGCACGATCACCTTGCCGGCGCGGGTGAGGAAGATGGCCATCGCGGTTCAGCTCCTTGCCAGTTCGGCGGCCCGCCCGGCCGCGCCGTCCATGGTGTCCAGCCGGGTGACGTACGGGTGCGCGGCCGCGTCGAGGATCGCGCGGCCCTCCTCGGCGCTGTTGCCGTCGAGCCGTACGACCAGGGGTCTGGTCAACTCGACCCGCTCCAGCGCCCGCACGATGCCGGTCGCGACGGCGTCGCAGGCGGTGATGCCGCCGAAGACGTTCACGAACACGGATCTGACGTCGGGGTCGTCGAGGATGACACCGAGGCCGTCCGCCATCACCTGCGCGGAGGCGCCGCCGCCGATGTCGAGGAAGTCGGCCGGTGCGCCGCCGTGGCGGGCCACCACGTCGAGGGTCGACATCACCAGCCCGGCGCCGTTGCCGATGACGCCGACGCTGCCGTCGAGCTTGACGTAGTTCAGGCCCTTGGCCCGGGCGGCGGACTCCAGCGAGCCGCCTTCGCCGGGTATGTCGTACGCGGCGTGATCCGGGTGCCGGAAGCGGGCGTTGTCGTCGAGGGTGACCTTGCCGTCGAGGGCGACGACGGCGCCGTCACGGGTGCGCACCAGCGGGTTGACCTCCACCAGCAGGGCGTCCTCCGCGGTGAACACCTCCCACAGCGCGACCAGGGCGGGCACGGTCTCCGGCGGCAGCCCGGCCGCGCCGGCGATCTCGGCGGCCTTGGCCGCGGTGACGCCCTCCGCCGGGTCGACGGGGATCCGCGCCAGCGCCCCGGGCCTGGTCGCCGCGACCTCCTCGATGTCCATGCCGCCCTCGGCGGACGCCATCGCCAGCCAGCCGCCACTGGCGCGGTCCAGGAGGTACGAGACGTAGAACTCCTCGGCGATCTCCGCCTGCTGGGTCAGCATCACCGTGCGGACCGGATGGCCCTTGATGTCCATGCCGAGGATGTCGCGGGCCCGCTCTTGGGCCTCCTGCGCGGTGCCGGCGAGCTTGACGCCCCCGGCCTTGCCCCGGCCGCCGGTCTTGACCTGGGCCTTCACCACCACGCGCCCGCCCAGCAGTTCGGCGGCCGCGAAGGCCGCCGGCGCATCGGTGACGACGGCCGCGTCCAGCACGGGCACCCCGTGCCTCCTGAACAACTCACGTGCCTGGTACTCGAACAGATCCATGGTCAACAGCACCTGCCGTAGCTCGAGTTCGACGAAGAAAACCGGTGCGCGCCCCCTGGACATCGACTCACCGATGCGGGATAACCATCTGCATACAGTATTTGTGTCCTGTATGCAATGTGCGGAGTCTGCATCGCGACACGGTACGGAAGAGGCACGGCAGGGGGCGCTGACCGGACTCTCTCCACGCAACTCCACGCAAGGGGTGCTAACCAGTGGCAACGACACAGATCACGACGGACCTCCCGTACCGGGAGGTGACCGACGCGAACGGCAGAACGTACCGCATCGGCGAGACCGACACCGACATCATGGGCCGCGGCCGGAAGTGGATGGTCATCCTGCCGTGGGTCGGCATGATGGGCATCTCCTCCGCCGAGTACGCCTTCGCGTCCGCGGAGGACACCCTGCACACCGCGCACAGCTGGTCCAGCCTGCACATCTTCTGGATGCTCGGCGTGTGGGTGTTCTTCCAGGCCGCGGTGGCCTTCCCGGCGGGCAAGCTCCGTGAGAGCGGAAAGCTGCCGGCCCGCTGGGCGATGATGCTGGGCGCCGTGGGCACGCTGCTCGGCTACGTCTCGCTCGCCTACGCGCCGCACGTCGTCGTGGCGTACCTCGGCTTCGGCATGTTCTCCGGCATGGGCGCCGGCATGGTCTACGCGACCTGCGTGAACATGGTCGGCAAGTGGTATCCGGAGCGCAAGGGCGGCAAGACCGGCTTCGTGAACGGCGGTTTCGCCTACGGCTCCGTGCCCTTCGTCTTCATCTTCACCGGCTACATGGACCTCACCAACTTCCGCTGGGTGCTGGTCTCCGCCGGTGTCTTCCTCGCGTCGGTCGTCGCCGCCGCAGGCTACTTCTTCCAGGACCCGCCGAAGAACTGGTGGCCGCCGAACGTCGACCCGCTGCGTCCGCCGGACGACCCGCGGGCCCGGCGCGCGCTGGAGAAGAATCCGCCGGCGATCAAGCAGTACACCCCGCGGGAGGCCTGGCAGACGGGCCGGGTGAGCCTGATGTGGTTCTGTCTGCTGTGCACCTCGGGCGTCAACATCTTCGGCATCGCCTTCCAGGTCGACTACGGCGACGAGGCGGGCTTCGCCGGCGGCATCGTGGCCACCGCCATGTCGCTGAAGGCGATCGTCAACGGCACCGGGCGCGGCGTGATCGGCTGGCTGTCCGACCGGTACGGGCGCAAGCAGTGCCTGATCTTCGTGTGCATCGTGCTGGGCCTGTCCCAGTACGGCATCATCTGGGCCGGTGAGATGGGCAGTCTGCCGCTGTTCCTGCTCTTCTCCAGCATCTCCGGCTTCGGCGGCGGGGCGATCTTCCCGATGTTCGCGGCGATGACCGCGGACTACTTCGGGGAGAACAACAACGCGTCCAACTACGGCATGGTCTACAGCTCCAAGCTGGTGTCCGGGCTGCTCGGCTCCGGCATGGGCGCGGTGGTCGTCGGCGCCTGGGGGCATGTCGGGGCGTTCGTGCTCGCCGGGTCGATCTCGCTGTTCGCCGGCTGCGTGGCGGTGTTCCTCAGCCCGCCGGGCCGCGACCGCAAGGGCCGCCGCCTCGTCGAGCCCAACCCGCGGCCGATCAGCCGGGAGGCCGACTGACCTCCGCACCGGGCCCGTTGCGCAGTCCCGGCCGTGCTCCCCAGGCGGCCGGGGCTGACCGCACCCGCCACCCGGTCAGCTCCGACGGCCCGGGGGCGAAGCCCCCGCCATCACCCCGCTGGCGCGACTGCCCCTTCCGGCGGGGTTTGGGGGCGGGGTCCCCGGTTGTCGTTTGGCTGGCGAGACTGCTCTTCGGGCGGGGTTTGGGGGCGGAGTCCCGGCTGTCGTCTAGCTGGCGAGACTGCTCTTCCGACGGGGGCTGGGGCGGAGCCCCGGCTGTCGCCTGGCGACGCAACCACCCTTCCGACGGGGTCCGGGGGCGGAGCCCCCGGAATCGGTCCGGCGGCCGACCGCTCAGTCCTCCGCCTTGTGCCGCTCATGGTACGAATGCCGAGTGTGCTCGGTATGAGCCCGCATCACGGCCTGCGCCTTCGCCTCGTCGCGGGCGGCGATCGCCGCGATCAGCTCGCGGTGCTCGATCCAGGACTGGGCGCCGCGATGCCGGGCCACGGGGGTGTAGTACCAGCGCACCCGGCGGTCGACCTGGCCGGCCAGCTCCGCCAGGACCTCGTTGCCGGCCAGCTCCATGACGTACCGGTGGAAGGCCGCGTTCGCCGCGACCACGGCGTCGACGTCGTCCTCGGCGACCGCCTGCTCGCCCACCGCGCACAGCTCCTCCAGCCGGGTCACGCCCTTGGCCGGGGCGTTGGCGGCGGCGAGGCGGGCCGCCTCGGTCTCCAGCAGGGCGCGTACGACCAGCAGCTGGTCTGCTTCCTCGTGCGTGGGCTCGTGGACGAACGCGCCCTGCGCCGGTCGCAGATCCACCCAGCCCTCGGTGTTGAGGCGCTGCAGCGCCTCGCGCACCGGCTGGCGGGAGACGCCGAGGTGGCCGGCGAGTTCGGTCTCCACCAGATGCTGCCCGGGGCTCAGGGCGCGGGTGATGATGAGCTCGAGGAGGGCCTCGTAGACTCGCTCGCGCAGCGGGCCGGGGCGGTCCAGCTTGGGGACGGTGCCTTGGGGCAGTCCTGTGGAGAGCATGCCTGTTCCCTCGCTCAGCTCGCTCGACGACAGCGATTGGCTTTTGAATACATTCTACTGAGCGCGGGTGTGCGGTGGGCACCTTCCTGCAAGAGTGATCCTGTTCACTTGGAACCTCCGAGGATGCCCCAGCCTTCAGGCCGGGGAGGAATCGGACTGCGGAGCAGGGCAAGAACAGCCGGATCGCCGGCAGGGCGGTGCGGCGTTTGCAGCCGCTGTCCGGACGGCGGACGCATTGTCAGTACCCTTCGCTAGGTTGCTTCGCATGGCGGCGATCGAGGATGGCGGGCGGGCCCGGTACACCTACCGGCTGCGGGTGTCGTCGACCGCCCGCACCGCGCTGCTCGCCGAATGGGACCGGTGTCGGTGGCTCTGGAACGAGTGCGTGGCCAAGTCCCGCAGCGTGCACGCCCACAACCGGGCGCACCTGGACGCGCAGCTGACGTGCGGTCCGGCGCAGCTCGACAAGATGCTCACCGCGGCCCGGGCCGTCACGCCGTGGCTGCGTGCGGGCGCTTCGGTACCACAGCAGCAGATCATCCGGGACTTCGCTGCCTCCCGCGCCAAGGCGCTGCGGGACATCGACCAGCGACTGCCAGTGCACCGGCGCGCGGGCCTGCCGCGGTACAAGAAGAAGCGCGAGACCCGTGCGACGCTGAACTACACCACCCGCGGCTTTCGACTTAAGGACGGCCGCCTGCAGCTGGCGGGCGGCATCGCGGTCACGGTGGTCCGGTCGCGCGAACTGCCCGCCGCACCGTCCTCGGTGCGCGTCTATCAGGACACCTGCCGCACCCCCAGCACGGCAAGGGGGCCGCGCAGAAGCCGGCCCGCTACCAGCGGATGATGGCCCGCCGCAAACCGGCCAAGGGGCAGGCCGCTTCGAAGGGCTACCGCCGGGCGCGCACGGCGGCCGCGAAGCTGCATCAGAAGGTGGCCCGGCAGCGGCAGGACACCGCCCGCAAGTGGGCGAAGAAGGTCGTGACCGACCATGACGTGATCGCGGTGGAGGACTTCCGGCCGAAGTTCCTTGCCAAGACGACCATGGCGCCCCAGGCCGCCGATGGGGCGATCGGCGCCACGAAGGCGGCCCTGCTGGAGATGGGGCGTAAGCACGGGCGGGGCATCCGCCTGGTCAATCCGGCGCATACCACGATGGACTGCGCGGCGTGCGGAGCGAGAACCAAGCACGCACTGCCTCTTTCGCAACGTACCTACACCTGCACCGCGTGCGGGCTTGTTTCCCCGAGGGACAAGAACTCCGCCCGTGTGATGCTGGTCCGGGCTGGTCTCAACCCGGCTGGTGCCGAGGGTGCAAGACCTCCGGGAGCGCCGCTCCCGCAGGCAGCCTGAGCCAGGAATCCCCTCCCCTCGGGGACGGGAGGACGTCAGTTCTGGCGCTTCGTGTCGCGGGGCCGGGCTAAGCCCGCGGCGTACGGTCCGACCGCAGATACGTCAGCACCGCCAGCACCCTGCGGTGGTCCGCCGGTGACTCGTGCAGGTCCAGCTTCCGCAGGAGCTGGCGGATATGCGTCTCGACCGTCTTGGGGCTCATGAACAGGCACTGCGCGATCCCCGTGTTGGACCGGCCCTCCGCCATCAAGGCGAGGACCTCCCGTTCCCGGGCGCTCAGCGGCTCCAGCGGGTCCCGGGTGCGCGGACGGCGCATCAGACGGGCGACGATCGTCGGGTCCACGACGCAGTCGCCCTCGGTTACGCGCCGCAGCGCGTCGGACAGCGCCGCGGCGTCCGCGACACGCTCCTTGAGCAGGTATCCGACGTGCTCCGGCACCTCCTTCAGCAGCCGCAGCGCGTAGTGGGTCTCCAGGTACTGGGAGAGCACCAGCACCCCGAGCGCCGGATGCCTGCGGTGCGCCTCCTGGGCGAGGACCAGCCCCTCGTCCGTGAAGGTGGGCGGCATCCTGATGTCCACGATCACCGCGTCGGGCACCTCCTTGTCCAGCTCGGCCAGCAGCGCCTGCGCGTTCTCCACCGTCGCCAGCACCGTGCAGCCCGCGTCCGTCAGCAGCCCCGCGGTACCGCGCCGCACCAGCGCCGAATCGTCGGCGATCATCACTCGCACCGTGCCCCACCTCCCCTGACCGGGAACACCGCCTCCACCACCGTTCCCCCGGCGGCCTGTTCCCCCACCCGCAGCCGCCCGTCGAGCGCCGCCACCCGGTCGGCGAGACCGCGCAGCCCCGAACCGCCCGGATCGGCGCCGCCCCGGCCGTCGTCGGTCACCCGCACAGCGACACCGTTCCCCTCCGGGACGCATGCGACGCCCGCCCGGGTGGCCCGCGCGTGCTTGCGGACGTTGGTGAGCGCCTCCGCGCAGACGAAGTATGCCGCCGCCTCCAGTGACGGCTCCAGCCGACCGATCCGCACCGTCACGGTGACGGGCAGCCCGGCGCGGTCCGCAAGCTCGGGCAGCGCCGCCGCGAGGCCGCCCTCGTGCAGGCTGCGCGGCCGTACGCCGTGGGCGAAGGACCGCAACTCCGCACGGCCGGCGGCGACCTCGGCCCGTACGGCGTCGACCTCCGCACGTACCTCCCCGTCCGACGAGGCCGCCAGCTCGGCCAGATGCCGGTCCGCCGCCGCCAGGTTGCGCTCGGCGCCGCCGCCCAGCTGCTGGGCGAGCACGCGCCGCTGCTCGTCCGCCGCCTCCACGATCCGGCGCCGTGCCGTAGCCAGCCGGTCCACCCGGGCCCGCGCCTCGGCCTGCATCCGGGCGTTGGCCACGGTGAGGCGGACCGCCGCCTTCGCGGCGTCGAGCAGCCGCTCGTCCTGGAGTACGGCCGGGTCGTGGAGCAGGACGGCGACCATCTCGCCGTCGTCCTCGACAGGGGTGGCCACGCGCCCGCGCGGGTCGCCGTCCAGCGGGCGCCCGTCCTGCGGCGGCACATCGACGGGACGGCCCGATGCGTCCACGTACCCCGCATGCCCCGGTATCCGGTAGCCGATGACGAGCGCCGGGTCGCCGAGGGCGCGGGCCAGCGCCGCACGCAGGTCCGCCATGCCGCCGCCCCCGCCCAGCCGCGTCACCAGCGCGGCGACGGTGGCGTCGGTCCAGCGCCCGTACCGCAGGTCCGCCGCCAGCCAGACCGCCACCGCGCACAGCACGGCGTCGTAGGCCAGGGCGACCTGGAGGTCCCAGCCCAGCCCGAGGGCGACGTCGGCGGCGCTCACGGCCAGCACCAGGGCGAACACCAGCGCCGCCGCCAGCGCGGGCCGGCCGGCGCTGCGGGCGGTGCCCGAGGTGCGTGCGAACACGTCCACGGCGGCCACCGCGACCAGCACGGCCAGCCCGCCCGTCAGCCAGGCGGCATCGGCGAAGCCCTCGTAGAGGGCGGCCGCGTACGCCGCGACCACGGTCACGGCGGCGGAGCGGCGGTGCAGCCGGCCCGTCGGATAGGACAGGTGCAGCTGGGCCATCGCCCCCCGGTGGAGGAAGACCAGGCCCGGGACGATGGAGCCGAGGAACCAGCAGCCGGCCGCGAGGGCCATGACCAGGCCGACCCGGCCGCCGCGCGCGCCCGTCCGGTCGCCCCGGCGAACCGCCCCGTGACGCTGCCCGCCCCGACGCCCCGCCCGGCCCCGGCCGGACGCCCCGAGAAGGACCACACCCGACGTACCGAGCAGGACCGCCCCGACCGTGACGTCCGCTGCCGCCAGCAGCTGCGAGGACATGGCGGCGCTCACTCCGTCAGCGCGGCGAGCGCCGCCCCGGAGAGATCCTCCTTGGCGATGAACCCGCGGGCCGAGCTGCGGGCCAGCCGGTCGCGGTACGACGCCGGATCGCGGCTCGACGTCAGCACCACCGCGGGGGCGTGCGCCCCCCTCGCGGCGATCCGCTCGCAGACCTCGAACCCGTCGAGGTCCGGGAGGATCACGTCCAGCAGCACGATCCCGGGCGCCAGCCGCTCGGCACCCTCGATGGCCGCCGCGCCGTCGGCCGCCTCGCCGACCACGTCGTAACCCTCCGCCTCCAGCAGCGCCCGGGCGAACGACCGGAAGCCGGCGTGGTCGTCCACCAGCAGCAACGTCGGCCTCACGGGCCGATGATGGCAGCCGGAGGCGGCCTCGCGCATCAGGGGTGGCGTCCCCGCGCGAAGCCGTCCCGTCCCGAGCGGCGGTTCAGTCATCCGACCTGATCCACGGCTTCTTCCCGCCACCGAACGTGATCTCGTACCCCTGGCAGTCCGTACAGGTGCCGAAGCCGAAGTCGCCGAAGGTGAGCCGGTCACCGGAGAGCCGGAAGGTCGCGTCGATCTCGACCGTCCCCGAGGCGTGCATCCGGTCCCGGAAGACCTCGTACGCCCACTGCTCCACGTCTCCGCCCGGATCCGTCTTGGTCAGCACGCCGTTGTGGAAGGTGATGGTCCAGGTCCCGTTGGGCGGCCCCTGCGACCGGTCCTTGGGCAGGGCGATCCAGTCGTCGTCCGTCATGGTGCGCTTCCATGTGCCCTCCAGGGGGCTGGACACCTGCTGCTTCGGCCGGCAGGACGCGCTGTCCGGTGCGGCACCGGTCTTCTTCTTCAGCGCCTCGATCTCGTCGAGCCAGCCCGCGGTGCGCGCGTTCCTCCGCAGCTCGTCGTACACGGGCTGCACCGTGTCCCGCAGAGCGCGCAGCTGGGCGGCGGACGAGCTCGGGATCTCCATGCCCAGCCCGCACAGGGCCTTGGCGGACTCGCGGTCCTCCTCCCGGGCCGCGTCGATCGCCGCGGCCTGTCGGCCCTTGAGGGTCCGCGCCAGCAACTCCCGCTGGCCGCCGGTGAGCCGGTCGTGCGCGGCCGGGCTCATCAGGACGGCGAGGGGCCGGGGCCACAGGTCGAGATTGCCGGTCACGTAGCCGGCCTGCTCGTTGGTGTGCCGCCCGACGACCGTCCCCAGCTGGAACTCGACACCGTCGAAACCGGCGAGGTCCACGTCCGCGGGGGCCGGCACGGGGGTGGCGCCCAGCGCCCGGTACGTCGACTCCACCAGCGAGGAGTCCGAGACCGCGAACCTCCGCCCGGCGAAGGACCGGACGTCCAGCACCGGACGCTCCACCCCCACGACGCGCTTCAACGGCCCGGGCAGCACACCGACCGCGTGCAGTCCCGCGTCCGCGAGCCCCGCCGCCATCCGGTCCGCGACCCCCGCCTCGAAGACCGCGGCCTGCAGTTCGTAGCTGTCCACGAGCAGCGGCGCGAGCAGGGCCTGGAAGTCCGGCGCCCCGACCCGGTCCAGTACCCGGACCCCCACCCAGGCCAGGTCGACCTTGTTCTGCCGTACGTCCTGGACCGTGGCCGTCTCCGCGTTCTTCTCGCCCTCGCGGTACTCGTCCCGGAACTCGATCCTGAGCGACCCCTTGGAGCGGCGCCGCACCTCCCGCGCCCACTCCTCGAGCTGGCCGGGCCTGATCGTGCCGCCGATGTTGGCCAGGGTGAGCACGGTCGCCTCGGTTCCGGCGCTCCCGCCGGCCCGGTCCCGGGACTCACAGGCCGTACCCGCCAGCAGTAGTCCCGCCAACGCCAACGCCACGGCCCCCGACCGGCGTTTGTGTCCGTACACAGGGCACCTCCCTCTTCGCGATGCCCCACGAACGTAGGAGCACGGGCGCCGCGGCGGCATCGGGGACCGCCCTGGACCCGTTCCCGCCGGAATCAGGGACAGCCCTCTCCCGCTACGGGGGCGCGCAGCCGCATCATGCTGCCCGTACCGCCGTGTTGTCTGCCGCGCGTGCCTGTGCGTGCTGCCGAGGGGGTGGGGATGCGGGAGATGCCGCCACGCAGACTGCTGCTGGGCCTGCTGCCGGCCGTCTGCGCGGGCGTCGCTCTCGGCGCGGGCACGCTCGCGCTCGCCGCGCGCCGGCCGGGCTACTCGACCGCGTACACGACGCCGTACGGCGAGTTCGCGCTGCTCGCGGCAGGGTGGGTGGTGATGCTTGCCGCCTTCGCGCTGGCGCGGCGCGGTCGCGCGGGCCGCTGCGCGGGGCTGCTGTTCCTGGCCGGCTGCGCCTGGTTCCTGGCCGAGTGGGACACCCCGGGCGCTGGCTCCGGCTGGGCCTTCTCCCTGGGCCTGGCCCTGCATCCGGTCTGGCCCGCGCTCCTGGCCCACGCGGCGCTGTCGTTCCCCACCGGACGCCTCGGATCGTGGCCCCTGCGGGCCCTGGCCGCGGCGGGGTACGGGGTGACCCTCGGTGTCCAGGGGATCGGAACGGCCCTCATCACGGAGCCGGACGCCCGCGGCTGCGCGGGGTGTCCGCCCAACTGGTGGGCGGTGGCCGACGATCCCCGGCGCTCGGCCGCCCTGGAGCTGCTCGGCGTGCGCGCGGGCGTCGCGTGGACGGCGGTCGTCCTGGCCGCCCTCGCGTGGCGGCTGACGTGGGCAAGTGCCGCCCGGCGACGGGCACTCGGCCCGTTCACGCTCGGCGCGGCCGGCTGCCTCGCCGCGGTCGGAGCGCGGTACGCGCACGGCCTGGACCGGGGCTTCGTCGGCTCCGACACACAGGACGGCCGGCTGTGGCTGCTCCAGGCGGCGGGGCTCGGCCTGGTCTCCGGCGCCGTGTTCGCCGGACTGCTCCAGGCCCGTCGCACCCATCGGCGGCTGACCCGCCTGGTGATCGGGCTCGGCGGCGCGATGAGCCCCGCCCACCTGCGCGAGGCCGTCGGGCGCCGGCTGGGCGACCCAGGACTGGACATCGCGTACGCCGTCGAGGGCGCCCGCCACATCGATGCGACGGCCCGCCCCGTCACCCTCCCTCCGCCCCCGGACCGGGAGGCGACACCGCTGCGTTACGGCGGCCGGGAGATCGCCACCCTGCTCCACCGCCCGGGCCTGCTGGACCGCCCCGGCGCGGCGGACGACCTGGTCGCGGCCGTACACCTGGCGCTGGAGCACGCACGGCTGCACGCGCAACTCCTCGACCAGCTCGCCGCCGTCAGCGCGTCCGGCACCCGCATCGTCCGGGCGGGCGACGAGGAACGCCGCAGGCTCGAACGGGACCTGCACGACGGAGCACAGCAGCGCCTGGTCGGCCTGGTCCTGGCCCTGCGCGCGCTGCGCACCCGCGTCCCGGCCCACGCGGAGCAGCTGCGGGCGGCGGAGGACGAGGTCCGTGCGGCGATCAGCGGACTGCGCCGGCTCGCCCGGGGCATCCATCCCGTACTGCTGCGGAACGCCGGGCTGGCCGTCGCGCTCGACGCCCTGGCGGAGGAGCGCGAGTTGCGGGTGGCGCGGGTGCCGGCGGTCCGCTTCGCGGACGTGGTGGAGTCGACGGTGTACGGGTTCGTCGAGCGGGTGACGGAGGGACGCTCGGCGACCGTGGAGGCCGTGGCGGAGGGGGAGCGGCTGGTCGTCCGGGTGCGGACGGAGGGGGAGGAGGGGGGTGCGGAGACGGCGGACCTCGTGGACCGCGTGACGACGTTGGGAGGGACGGTGGAGGGGGCGGGGGAGGGCGGCCGGTGCTGGACGTTGACCCTGCCCGCGCCGCGGTCGGACGGAGCCTCGGAGCCCGACGCGTCGGCGCCGTAGCGGAGCGGGGCCGGTCCCGGAGGTCGCGGACCGCCACCCGTACGGACACACCCGCGAGCGCGCCCCGCGGCTGTCTGCCGGTTGTCTACGTGTATTTCCGGCCGTGATCGAAATTGTCACCATCGGGCAACCGCCCGCGGCGCGCCTCGCGGGAACGCTCCCACGGCGCGCTCTCCGGTCACTGAGGCGCGTTCCCCGGCGACGCGCCGCCAGCAGGTCCCGCGCTTGCCGGTCTCGAACCGGAGGAGGGCGGATCCGCTTGCGCGGCACGCCGTGCCACGCACGCCAACATCCGTCGTTCACTGCCCAGTTGCCCGAGAGTCGCGCGGGGCGTTGGTTGAACCCGGTACGAAATGGCCGACAGTTCACTGGCTGCGCCAGCTGTCCGGCGGTCACCATGCGTGCACGAAGCCCCACGGGCAGCACGTGCCGTCCGGGGCTCCCTCTTTCGTGTCTTGGCATGTCTATGAAGAAGGCCGGTTCCCTTCCCGGCCCCGGCTAGGAAGGACTCGGTCATGACCGGTCGGATCTGGGCGTGGCGCAAGTGGCGGACGTTGCCACTGCTGCTGGGGCTGGCACTGCTGCTGTCGCTGCTGTCGGGGAGCGGATGGCAGCCCCGTACGGAGCCGGTGGCGAGCGTATGGCCGGCCGGGAGCTGCATACCGGGCGAACCGGCGCCGGAGGACGCCCCCGCGCCGGCCGCCGCACTGGCCGAGCGCACCGTGAGCCCGGACGACCGCCAGAGCACCGTCCTGAAGAACCAGGGCGCCGAGGTGCGGATCACCCCCGCGGCGGTGAAGTCGCCCACGGCGATCGGCGTGCAGCCGCTGTCCGGCCGTGAACTGCCCACGCTGGGCGCCGGCATGGCGAACGTGACGAGGGGCCCGGAGGGCTACCGCTTCACGCCCACCCCGCACCTCTTCACCGACGCCCTCGAGGTCAGCCTGCCGTACGACGAGGCGGCGCTGCGTGCCGCCGGGATGACGCCGCAGGACGTGCGGACGTACTACTTCGACGTCCTGGAGAGCTGCTGGCGGACGCTCGAACTGCTGCGGATCGACGAGGAGAACGAGCTCGTCGTCTCCCGCACCGACCACTTCACCGACATGGTCAACGCGACCGTCGTCGCCCCGGAGACCCCGGACCAGGTGTCGTTCGACGCGAACGCCATCAAGGGGATCCAGGCCGCGGACCCGGGCAGCGGGGTCAACATGATCGCCCCGCCGTCCGCCACCCAGCGCGGCGACGCGAGCCTGTCGTACCCGCTGACGCTGCCCGGCGGGCGGGCCGGCATGCAGCCCTCGCTGGCCCTCGCCTACTCCTCCGCCGCCGACTCCACCTGGGCCGGCACCGGCTGGGACCTGGCCGTGCCGTCGATCGGCGTCGACACCCGCTGGGGTGTGCCGCGCTACGACACCGCCACCGAGACCGAGACGTATCTGATGGGCGGCGAGCAGCTCACCCCGGTCGCGCACCGCGGGGCGCCCAAGCCGCGTACCGAGAACAAGGTGTTCCGCAGCCGCGTCGAGGGCGGCTTCGCCCGCATCGAGCGGCGCGGCGACTCACCGCGCACCTACAGCTGGGTCGTCACGGACAAGAAGGGCGTGCGCTGGTTCTACGGCGGTGAGGGCGCCGTCCTCACCGACGACGCCGGCAACGTCTTCTCCTGGGCGCTGCGCGAGACCCGCGACCTGACCGGCAACACCGTGCGCTACCGCTACGCCGTCGTCGAGGACGCGGGGGTGCGGGGCGGCACGGTCGCCGGGCGGAACCTGTACGTCAAGGAGATCGCCTACACCGGACACGGCGACCAGGACGGCCCGTACAAGGTCACCTTCGTCCGGGACCGCGACCTGTCCGAGCCGCGCCGCGAGGACGTCGGCATCGACGCGCGCGGCGGGTTCAAGCGCGTGACCGCCGACCTGCTGCGCCGGGTGGAGGTGCGGCTGAACGGCACGCCGGTGCGGCGCTACGACCTCGGCTACACCACCGGGGCCTTCAGCAAGACCCTGCTGGCGAGCGTCACGCAGCGGGACGCCGAGGCGCAGGTGGTGGGCACCCACGAGTTCGACTACTTCGACGACATCCGGGACGCCTCCGGCGCGTACGACGCCTTCGCCCGGGTCGGCTGGGACTCCCCGGACGACGGGGTCCGCAACTCCCTCGTCGACGGCGTCCGTTCCGGCGCAGGCAAGGCCAGCGCGATCGGCGGGCACACGTCCACCGGTGTCGGCGGCCATCTGTACGTCGGGTTCGGCACCAGCCGGACCAAGACCAACTCGATCGGCGTGAAGGCCGGCTTCAACAGCTCCAGCGACGAGGGCCTGCTCGCCCTGGTCGACCTGGACGCCGACTCGCTGCCGGACAAGGTGTTCAAGGACGGCGACACGTACGTCTTCCGTAAGAACCTGTCCAGGCCGGGCGGCGAGCCCCGGTTCGCGGCGACGAAGACCGAGGTGACCAGTCTGCCCGGGCTGGACGCCGAGTCGGCGAGCACCCGCACGGTGGGCGTCGAGGGCTATCTCGGTGCGATCGCGGCCCAGATCGACCACGTCGACACCTTCACCACCAGCGACCGCTACTTCACGGACGTCAACGGCGACGGCATCGTCGACCTGGTCAACGGCGAGTCCGTGCTGTTCGGCCGGGTCGGCGCCGACGGCACCCCGGTCTTCGGCGGCGTCCAGGACACCCCGGCGCCGATCGACTCCGGGCAGGTCGACGGGAGCGGGATCCTCCCGGACTTCGGTGCCGACCGCGAGCGGCGGATCGAATCCTCCCCGCTGGTGGACAGCGTCCGCCGGTGGACCGCCCCCTACGACGGCACGGTCCGGATCACGGGCGCCGTGACCCTGCCCGCGGCCCAGGGCGAGCGCGAGCAGTTCACCGACCCCGATGGGGTGCGGGTGGCCGTCCAGCACGAGGACACCGAGCTCTGGTCCGCCCGGATCGAGGAGAGCGACCGCACCGCGCACACCCCGCAGAACGTGGACGCGATCCAGGTCCGGCGCGGCGAGGACCTGTACTTCCGGGTCGGCTCGGTCTTCGACGGCTCCGCGGACGCGGTCTCCTGGGACCCGGAGATCACGTACACCGGTTTCGAGGCGGTCGACGCCAACGGGCTGCCGCTGCACTCGTACACCGCCTCCGAGGACTTCACCCTCGCCGGCCGCCGCGGCACCGTGACCGTCCCGCTCGCCGGCACCCTGCACCTCACCGGCGACGTCACCCTGAAGCGCGCGCTGACCGACGACGTCACCGTGCGGATCACCAAGGCCGGCGACCCGGTCCTGGAGCGCACCCTGCGCGCCGGGGCGCCCGGCACCGTCGACGTCGACCTGAACGTCGACGTGACGGAGGACCAGGAGCTGTCCTGGCGGATCACGACCGACTCCGCCGTCGACGTCACCGCCCTGGAGTGGACGCCGCGCGCCGAGTACACCGGCACCGCAGGCCCCACCGGTCCCGCGGCCGACGACGACCGGTTCGCGCCCGCGTTCTTCGCCCCGTACGACATCGACACCTATCCGGCGGACCGCGGCACCGCTCCCGTCACCCCGTACACCGCCACCGCCGACGGCACCCTGACCGTCACCCCCGCCCTGAGCGCGCAGGCCGGCGCCACCGGCACCGCCGTGTTCACCGTGAAGAAGCACGGCGCCCTGCTCGCCAAGCGGACGGTGAACCTCGGCACCGACCCCGAGCCGGTGCAGGTCGCGGTGACCGCGGGCGAGGAGCTGTACTTCGACTTCGCCGTCGCCGACCCGGAGCTGGCCGAGAAGATCACCGGCGGTACGGCCACGGTCGGCGGCGGCGAGGAGATCACCGCCGCGGTGCACCGCGCCGTCGCCGAGGGCGTGGCGGGACGCCCGTACCGGGGCTGGACCATGACCGGCTACAACGGCAACCGGGACCGGGCCACGCAACCCATCCGCCAGTCCGACCTCACCGGCGAGTCCATCCGCGACACCCTCCCGCAGTCCGTGGACCCGGAGCAGGACGCCGACGAGTTCGCCGCCGACCCCCGGATCACCGCGCCCGACGTGATCCCCTACCTCCCCGACACCGAGCACCGGCGCTGGGGCTCGGGCGAGTTCACCTGGGTCGCGGCCGCACAGAGCTCCAGCTCCCGCTACGGCGGCCAGAGCCTCGGCCTGCCCACCGCGGCCGACGTGGCGTCCGGGCAGGCCGTGCCGCGGATGTCCCGATCCCGGCAACTCTCCCTCACCGGCGGCCTCAGCGGTGACATCGGCACCCTCGGCGGCAGCATCGCGTCCGGTACGTCCCAGGGCGTCCTGGACTACCTCGACATGAACGGTGACGGCTATCCGGACGTCGTCGGCTCCGGCGGGATCCAGTACACCGGCCCGACCGGCGCCCTGGGCGCCACCCGGACCGACGTTCCCGACGGCGCGGTGCGCGAGTCGGAGAACCGCACCGGCAACGCCAGCGCGGGCAGCGCCGCACGCACCATCACCACGGGCAAGGGGCATGGTGCCCCGCCCGGCTGGGGCAGCGCGGACACCGCCACCTCCGGCAACGACATGCCGCCGCTCGGCGTGGGCGGCAGCCTCGGCTCCGGCACCTCCGAGGGCGAGTTCGACCTGGTCGACATCAACGGCGACGGTCTGCCCGACCGGGTGTACGACGACGGCCGCGCCGCCCTCAACCTCGGCTACCGCTTCGCCGCCCCCGAACCCTGGCCCGGCGGCCGGCTCAACCAGGGCGCCAGCTCCAGCTCCGGCGTCAACATCGGCTTCAACACCGACTTCTACGGATTCGCCGGCGGCGCCTCCTTCGACCAGAGCGACGCGAACACCAAGAACTCCCTGATGGACGTCAACGGCGACGGCCTGCTGGACCGCGTCGCCACCGGCGACCCCATCAAGGTCGCGCTGAACACGGGCAACGGCTTCGCCGACTTCGTCCCGTTCAACGGCAGCCTGAGCGGCGTCAACGCGGGCCGCAACGCCAAGCTGGGCGGCGGCGTCTACTTCCGCATCAGCTTCTGCGCCTTCCTGGTGACCGGCTGCCTGATCGTGAACCCGGGCGCCAGCGTCTCCACCGGCGCCTCAGCCGAGCAGCAGACGCTGCGCGACATCAACGGCGACGGCTTCGCCGACCACCTCGCCTCCGACTCCGACGGCCAGCTCACGGTCGCCGCCAACCGCACCGGCCGGACCAACTTGCTCAAGTCCGTGACCCGGCCGCTCGGTTCGCGCTTCGACCTGGCGTACGCCGAGGCCGGCAACACCTACGACCAGCCCGGCCACCAGTGGGTGATGTCGCAGGTGAAGATCGACGACGGCCTGACCGGCGACGGACCCTCGGTCCAGACCCACACCTACCGCTACGAGAACGGCGTGTACGACCGCCTGAACCGCGAGTTCCTCGGCTACGGCAAGGTCGTCACCCAGGACCGCGACACCGACTCCACGGTCTACCGGACCGCCGAGCGGACGTACGACACCAGCGGTTACCACACCCGCGGCCTGCTCACCCGGGAGACGGTGGCCGACGGCGCCGGTCGGCGCTTCACCGAGACCGTCCACACCTACGAGTCCCGCAGCCTCGGCTCCGACTCGGTGTTCCCGATGCTGGTGCGCACCGACCGCCGCTGGTTCGAGGGCCAGGACCAGCCCGGCAAGCAGACGCGGGTGGACCGGGCGTACGACGACGCCGGCAACCTCTCCCGGGAGATCGACTACGGGGACGTGGGCGACGCCGACGACACCGACACCGCCATCGGCTACTCGGACTGCGCCGACACCCACGTCCTCGGCGTGCCCGACGCGATCGAGGTACGCGGCGGCGGCACGGTGATGCGCTCGCGCGACTCCGCGGTCGACTGCGCCACCGGTCTGGTCACCCGTCACCGGGCGCTGGCGGCGGACGGTACCGCCTCCGTCACCGACCTCACGTACCACGACACCGGGACCATCGCCTCGGTCACCGGCCCCGCCAACCACCGCGGCCAGCGCTTCCAGCTGAGCTACGGGTACGACGACACCACCGGCACCTACACCGTCCAGACCCGCGACAGCTTCGGCTACGTCTCGACGTCCGCGTACGACCTGAGGTTCGGCGTGCCCACCCGGGTCACCGACGTCAACAACCAGGAGCTGCGCACCACGTACGACGCCGTCGGCCGGGTCACCTCGGTCACCGGCCCGCACGACCTGGGTGCCGGACGCCCGACGATCGCCTTCAGCTACCACCCGCAGGCGTCCGTCCCGTACGCGGTGACCCGGCACCTCGACCGCACGGCCGCCGGCACGGTCCGGGCCGACACCATCGACACCGTCACCTTCACCGACGGTCTCGGCCGGGTCGTCCAGACCAAGAAGGACGCCCGGGTGGGCGGCCAGGACGTGATGACCGTCTCGGGCCGTACCGTCTACGACGCCTTCGGCCGGGCCGCGCAGCAGTACTACCCGACCACCGAAGCCAAGGGTCCCGCCAACGAGGAGCTCAGCACCGGCTTCGACGCGGTGGCACCCACCGCCCTCACCCACGACGTCCTCGACCGCACGATACGTACCCGGCTGCCCGACGGCACCGAGTCGGCCACCGGGTACGGTTTCGGCGCCGACCGGGCCGGCGACCGCCGGTTCGAAGTCGTCACCACGGACGCCAAGGGCATCGCGACCCGCACGTTCAACGACGTCCGGCAGCAGACCACGGCCGTCCTGGAGCCGGGAGCGAAGACCGGGGACCAGGGGGCGTGGACCTCGTACGGCTACGACGCGCTGGGCATGCTCACCCGCGTCACCGACGACAAGAACAACGTCACCACCTCCTCGTACGACAACCTCGGCCGGCGCGTCGAGACGGTCAGCCCCGACGCGGGCCGCACCACCACGACGTACGACCCGGCGGACAACGTCGTCCGCAAGGTCACCGGCAATCTGGCGGCGGCCGGCCAGGCGGTCACGTACACCTACGACCACAACCGGCTCACCGACATCACCTACCCGGTCTTCACCGGCAACGCCGTCCACTACACCTACGGCGACCCCGGCGCCTCCGACAACGCGGCCGGCCGCATCACGGTGATCAAGGACGCGGCGGGCGAGGTCCGGCGCGGCTACGGCCCGCTCGGCGAGACTGTCCGCGAGTCCCGCACGCTGCCCGGCCCCGGCCCGCAGATCCGCACCTTCACCACGGGCTACGACTACGACAGCCTCGGCCGGCTGCTGAAGCTCAGCTATCCGGACGGGGAGGTCCTCTCCTACGCCTACGACAGCGGCGGCCATGTCACCGCGGCCACCGGCGTCAAGGGCGGCTACACCTACGACTACGTCGACCAGGTCGACTACGACAAGTTCGAACAGCGGACCGCGGTCGCCCTCGGCAACGGCACCCGCACCTCGTACACCTACGACGCCGAGGACCGGCGGCTGGCCACCGTCAACTCCACCCTGCCGACCGGCTACACCTTCCAGAACGTGTCGTACGACTACGACGAGGTGGGCAACCTCACCGAGCTGACGAACGACACGCAGCGGCCCGACTCGGCGAACACCCCCAAGCTGGGCGGCCCGTCCACCCAGACCTTCGGCTACGACAACCTGCACCGCCTCACCGAGGCGTCCGGCAGCTACGCGTTCGCGGCCGACAAGACCGACGCGTACACGGTGTCGACCAGCTACGACAGCATCCACAACATCACCGGCAAGTCCCAGCGCCACGCGATCACCGTGGGCGCCGACACCGGCGGCGACCCCGGCACGGTGCAGGAGCAGCAGCGCACCACGTACACCAACGCCTACGCGTACGGCTCACGCCCGCACGCGCCGTCGCAGGTGGGCACGCTGGCCCTGACGTACGACCGCAACGGCAACCAGACCGACAGCGTGTCGTCGGAGCCGGGCAACCCGCGGCGCCAGCAGATCTGGGACGAGGACAACCGCCTCGCCTGCGTCTTCGACACCGCGAAGAACAGCA
Source organism: Streptomyces sp. NPDC051940 (assembly GCF_040680895.1). Lineage (NCBI taxonomy): Bacteria > Bacillati > Actinomycetota > Actinomycetes > Kitasatosporales > Streptomycetaceae > Streptomyces > Streptomyces sp. NPDC051940. Next base: position 36,598 of record NZ_JBFAXR010000070.1, read on the forward strand.
CCCAGCCGCAGGAGCCCGCCGCCTGCAACCAGCCGGGGCAGCCGCCGTCCGTCCGCTTCACCTACGACGACCGGGGCAACCGGGTGGTCAAGGACGGCTCACAGACGACCCTCTACCCGAACCAGTTCTACACCGCGCGCAACTCCAACGAGTTCAAGCACGTGTTCATCGGCACCACCCGGGTCGCCACCCAGTGGTCCAAGCCGGGCGGCGCTTACGAGAAGGACCAGTTCTTCTTCCACGGCGACACGCTGGGGTCGACCAGCTTCGGCACGGACGTGAACGGGCAGCTCGCCGAGCACCTCAACTACTTCCCGTCGGGGGAGACGTGGGTCGACGAGCATCCCGGCACGAAGAACCCGTTCCAGTTCAGCGGCAAGGAGAACGACCAGGAGACCGGCTACTACTACCACGGCGCCCGCTACTACGACCCGCGCTCAGGCGTCTGGGAGTCCTCCGACCCGGCACTCGGCTCCTATCTGGACGGCTCGTTCAACGGCGGCGCCACGAAACCACCGAACCTCCAGCTGTACGGCTACGCCTACAACAACCCGGCCCGCTACACCGACCCGACGGGACTCGGCTCGGAGGACCAGCCGTTCAACCTGGGCAACCATCTGCGGGAGACGTACACCCTGAACCACGACCAGGCGCTGCTGATGGTCGGCAGCTATCTGCAGAGCATCCATCCCGGCGCCAGGGTGACGTACGACCTCCAGACGATGACCGGCGGTCGTGACCCGCAGAACGTCCTGCCCAGCGGTGAGCGCATCGACCTGATCCTGTGGACGAACACGGGGATCTTCGTCTGGGACGCGAAGCATCTGGGCGGAGGCGCGGAGGCCGCGGGGCCGGGCGAGGTCAAGAGCTACGTCAGTCAGCTGCAGGCGGCACGGCTGGCCGCGCGCGACCCGCGCCCCGTCCTCACGGGATCCGAGATACCCGAGCTGCGGGCGCCGTCCCAGCAGAACCCGAGCGCCACGCTGCGGGTCCGCTCCTCGGAGAGCTTCCCCAACACCGGAGTGATCACCTACACCACGGCGGCCCAGCAACCGGTGCCACTGCCGGTCCCGATGACCAGCCCCAGGTCGGACCCGACGCCGTACACGGCGCCCACCACCCAGCAGCAACAGGCACTGGGCGCGGCGGCGATCCTCGGTACGACGCTGCTGTTCCTGCTGTGGCTGGTCGCCGGGTGAGACGGTGAGGTGGCGGGCGGCGCGTGCCGGATCGCGGCGCGCGACCGCCGTCCGCCGCCCCGCCCTTAGACCCACTTCCGCCGTACCGCCTCCATACCGAGCTGGAGGCGGGTGCGGGCGCCCACCTGCTCGCAGAGGCGGTGGATGTGGCGGCGTACCGTGCGGACGTTCCAGCCGAGGGTGCGCGCGATGCTGTCGTCGGTGTGGCCGGCGGCCAGCAGGCCCATCAAGTCCCGGTCGGTGCTGTCGAGATCGGCGCCGGCCGCGGACGCGTCGAGGTCGGCGAGCCCGACCGACCGCGCCCACACCGCCTCGAAGAGGGCGCACATCGCATCCAGCAGCGCCGAGGAGTGGATCAGGTACGACGCGTCGGCGCTCTCGGCCGGGATGAGCGCCTTGCGCCCGTCGCACAGCAGCAGCTTCATCGGCACCTCGCCCACCCGGGCGCGTTCGCCGCGTCGCACGCTCTTCCAGATCTCGTCGATGCGGCCGGGCAGCGCGATCGCCGACCGGTCGTAGACCACCCGGAACTCGATCTTGCGGACGTCCAGGCCCTGCGCTTCGTACTCGCTGCCCTCCCCGACGTACGGCGGCCGGTCGAAGAGGCAGACCTGCCTGCGGGCCTCCTGGTGGAGGAGGGTTATCGCCCTGCGTACGTTCTCGGGGCCCTCGACGATCTCGACCAGGTCGGCCGGGTGCTGACGGGTGGCGGCCGCCCGGCGGTGGATCTCGGCCAGGCCCTGCACATGGCGGCGCAGTTGCAGCAGTTCGTACTCGCGGCCCGCGATCAGCGGCGCCGCGACCTCGTCGGGCGCCACCGCGGCGAACCGCGCCGGCCGGCCCGGCAGTCGGGTCGCGAGCCCCCGGCTGACCAGAACGGCCAGCGTCCTGACGATCCGGCCGCGCGACAGCGTGAGTTCCGCGGTGAGCGTCGAGGCGTCCGCCTGCCCGCACCGCACCAACGCCTCGTAGACCTGTGCGTCCTGCTCGCCGAGTCCCACGGCTTCCCACATGCTGGCGCGTCCTCTTCAGGTCAGGTGTCCGGAACATGCAACCTACATCCTCTTGATGGCCAGGTCAGGCCGTGGAAGCGTCCCGCCGTTGGCTTCAGTGAGGGAGCGTGGGGTGGACGTGGCACGTCGGACATGGCGGTGGCTGACCGGGCTGCTGGTGATGGGGTTGGTGGTGGCCGGGCTCAGCCTCGGGGTCGCCGCGCCGAGCACCGCGGCGCCCGCCGGACCGGAGCCCGGCGCAACGGCGTCGGAGGATCCGGCGCCCGTCGCCGACCCGCAGTACGAGCCGGCGGACTGCAACACCCTCACCGCCGAGGAGTTGAACGCACCGGTACCGGTCGCGCGTTGCTTCGCGCTCGGTCTGGCCGCCGAGAGCGGCCAGACCGTGCAGGACGTCGCGCCGCCGATCACGGCGACCAGCCCCGCCGCGCTGCAGCAGGCCTACCACCTGCCCGACGGCGGCGAGGGGATGACGGTCGCGATCGTCGACGCCTACGGCTACTCCAAGGCCGAGTCCGACCTGGCGGTCTACCGCAGCTACTACGGCCTGCCCGCCTGCACCACCGCGAACGGCTGCTTCACCAAGATCGACCAGCGGGGCGGCACGGACTACCCGCCGGACAACGCCGGTTGGAGCGTGGAGAGCGCACTCGACCTCGACGCCGTGTCGGCCGTGTGCCCCAAGTGCCGCATCCTGCTCGTCCAGGGCGACTCGGCGGGCCTCGACGACCTCGGCAAGGCGGTCGACACCGCCGCGTCGCGGCCCGGGGTGGTCGCGATCTCCAACTCCTACGGCATCGACGGCGAGGCCCCGGGCGTGGGCACGTTCGACGCCTACTACGACCACCCGGGCATCGCGGTCACCGTCTCCTCGGGTGACACCGGCAACGTCCAGTCGTGGCCGGCGACCAACCCGAAGGTGACCGCCGTCGGCGGCACCAAGCTGGTCAGGGACAGCGGTTCCGCCCGCGGGTGGAGCGAGTCGGCCTGGGGCACGGTCCTCGGCGGCGCCGGCGGCGGATCGGGCTGCTCGCTGTACGAGCCGGCCCCGGCGTGGCAGCTGGACACCGACACCTCGTGCGGCACGCGCAAGGCGACCGCGGAGATCTCCGCCGTCGGCGACCCGGCCACCGGCATCGGGGTCTACAACACGGTCGGCCAGTCCGGCTGGTCGCAGTACGGCGGGACCTCGCTGTCCGCCCCGCTGGTGGCGGCGATGTACGCGCTGGCCGGTACGCCGACTCCGGGCACCTACCCGGCGTCGTACCCGTACGCCGCCAAGTCGCGGTTCACCGACATCACGGCCGGAGTGAACGGCCCCTGCGGCAACAAGCTCTGCCAGGCGGGCGCCGGCTGGGACGGGCCGACCGGCCTCGGCACGCCGTACGGCGTCGCAGGGCTGACGCAGGGTGAGACCGGCCAGATCGCCGGCACCGTCACCGACGCCTCGAGCGGGGACGCGCTGTCCGGCGTCACCGTCAAGGCCACCACCGCGGACGGCCCCGCCTTCACCGCGACCACCGGCGGCGACGGGCGCTACGTCCTGCACGCCCCCGCGGGCACCTATTCGGTGGCCGCCTCGACGTTCGGCTACGAGCCCGAGACCGCGGCCGACGTCCAGATCACCGTCGGCGAGCAGGTGAGCCATGACTTCGCGCTGACCAAGCTCGCCACCCGGACCGTGTCCGGCACCGTCGCCGACGCGGCCGGCCACGGCTGGCCGCTGCGCGCCAGGATCACCGTCGCCGGCCAGCCGGGCCAGTCGGTCTACTCCGACCCCTACACCGGCCACTACTCGCTCTCCCTCCCGGCCGGTACCGGCTACACCCTGCACGCCACCGCGGCGGACCTGTCCGGCTACTCCGCCGCCGACGTACCGGTCGACCTGACCGAGGGCAGCGGCGCGGCCACGGCCGACATCGGGCTCGGCGTCGACATGAAGCTGTGCACCGCCACCGCCTACGGCTGGATCTACGACGGCACCGGGACCGACTTCGAGGGCTGGACGGGGAAGACCCCGAAGGACGGCTGGACGGTCACCGACGCCAAGGCCAACGGCCAGACGTGGGCGTTCGACGACCCCGGGCAGGCCCACAACCACACCGGCGGCAGCGGCACGTTCGCGATCGTCGACTCGGACTACTACGCCACGGGCGCCGGGCAGGACACCAGCCTCGTCTCGCCGGTGATCGACCTCAGCTCGGTGGACACCCCGTCCATCGACTTCGACACCAACTACAACGGGGTCGGCGGCCAGACCGGCATGGTCGACTACAGCATCGACGGCGGCCAGACCTGGACCAACGTATGGACGAAGACGTCCATCACCAGCGTCCGCGGACACGTGGCCATCCCGATCCCCGCCGCTGCCGGCCAGTCGCAGGCGCGGGTGCGGTTCCACTTCACCGGCTACGCGGGCGCCTGGTGGGAGCTCGACAACGTGATCATCGGCCGCGGCCGGACCTGCGGGGCCACCCCCGGCGCCCTGGTCGTCGGCGTCGTACGCGACAACAACACGGGTGAACCGCTCACCGGCGCCACCGTCACCAGCGACACCGCGCCGGCCGAGTTCGGTGTCACCAAGGCCACCCCGGACGACCCGGGCCTGCCCGACGGCTACTACTCGCTCTTCTCGACCCGGACCGGGAACGCCGCCTTCACCGCGACCGACGGCCGCTACACGCCCGGCAAGGCCGGCCTCGACCTGGCCGCCGAGAAGGTGACGAGGCACGACTTCGACCTGCGCGCCGGACACCTGACGACGGACACCACCTCGATTCGCCTGACCGGGCAGATCGGTCAGTCGCAGCCCCCGGCGTCCCTGTCCGGGACGGTGACCTTCGGCAACGACGGCACCGAGCCGGTGCACGTCAAGCTGGAGGAGACCGACGCCGGGAACACCCCGACGGCCACGGCCTCCGGCGCCCCGACGATGGTGCTCCCGGCCGACACGAGCTTCGCCGCCCCGACGGGCTCGGCGTCGGCGGCGACCGCGGCCGCAGCCGCCGAGCCGGCTCAGACCGACGGGCAGGAGCCGGCCGCCGCGCCGTGGACACCGATGGCGGACTACTCCGGCCCGGTGATGGACAACGCGGTCGCCTCGCACGCGGGCAAGGTCTACGTGCTCGGCGGCAGCAACGGCTCGGCCGCGTCCTCCACTGCCGGCGTCTATGACACCGCCGGAGGATCCTGGACCCCGATCGCCAACCTCCCGGAGTCGCTCAACGGGGCCTCGGCCGGCTTCGTCGGCAAGACGCTGTACGTCGCGGGCGGCTGGAACGCCTCGGGCGGCACCAGCAGGCACACCTACGCGTACCACCCCGCGGACGACACCTGGACCCGGGTGGCGGACCTGCCGGCCGGGGTCAGCGCGGCCGGGACCGCGGTCCTCAACGGCAAGCTGTACGTCATCGGGGGCTGCACCACCGGAAGTTGCACCCCGGCCTCGAAGACGGTCCGCAGCTACGACCCGGCGGCGGACAGCTGGACCGCCGAACCCGCATACCCGGGTGTCGTGGCCTTCACCGCCTGCGGCGCGGTGGGCGGCGAGGTGGTCTGCGCCGGCGGCGTGAACGCGGACGCCAACAAGCCGACGACCGCGACGTACGCCCTGGTGCCGGGCACCGACGCCTGGACACCGCGGGCAGCCCTGCCGGTCGACGCCTGGGGTGCGGCGTCCGCGACCGCGAACGGGCGGCTGCTGGTGCTGGGCGGCTCCATCAACGGCGGGAAGTCGGTGACCAACCAGAACTTCTCGTACGACCCCGCGACCGACCAGTGGACGGCGCTGCCGAACTCCAACAACTCGGTCTACCGGGGCGGGGCGGCCTGCGGCGTCTACAAGGTGGGCGGCACGCCCGGCGGCTTCAAGCCGGTGCCGTACGCGGAGGCGCTGCCCGGCTACGACCAGTGCGGCGGCGACGTCCCGTGGCTGGCGGCGAACGACACCGAGTTCGACGTCGCCCCCGGCGCGACGGTCACCGTCCGGATCACCGGCGACGCCGCGGGCATCACCCAGCCCGGCGACTTCGCCGCCGCCCTGGACGTCGGCACGGACACGCCGTACGCCACGGCCGGGGTGGACGTGACGATGCACGTGGACCCGCCCGTCTCCTGGGGCAAGCTCATCGGCACCGTCACCGACACCGACGGCGCGCCGGTGGGCGGAACGGTCGTGCAGATCTGCGGCCAGTGGTCGACGAAGGGCGGGTGCGGCCCGGTCGGCTACACCCTGCGGACCGACAAGTCCGGCCACTACCAGCTGTGGCTCGACAAGAGTCTCAACTCGCTGGCGGTGCAGGTGTCCAAGGACGGCTTCAAGCCGCAGGTCCAGGTGGTCAAGATCAAGCAGGGCGAGGTCAGCACGGCCGACTTCACCCTCGTCGGACTCTGACCTGCGCCTGTACCCGCCCGGTACCTCCGCCTGCAGGCCGACCTGACCCGTGGTCCGGCCGGCCTGCAGGCGGAACCGGACAGCCCGGGTGTGGCCCGTGTCGGCGTGGCGGCCGCCTCGGCGACCGTCACCTCGCGCCTACTCCTGGAGAACGGACAGGATGTTGCCCGCCGGGTCGGTGAACCACGCGATCTGGGGGCCCATGCCGCGGACGATGCCCTTCTCGTCCGCCTCGAATCCGGGATAGCGCTCGAACGTCACGCCCTTGGCGGTGAGTTGGTCGACCGCCTGGTCGATGTCGTCCACGGGGAAGTTCAGGACGGTGAACGTGGCCGGCTGATGTGTGTCCTTGGGGTAGACGAGCAGTCTGTTGCCGTCGGCCAGGTGTACCCACAGCCCCTCGCCCGCGTCGCGCACGTCGAGGCCCAGGGTCTGCCCGTAGAACTCCTTCGCCTTCTCCAGATCGTCGACCGAGAATCCGCTGAACGCCTTGCTCTTGCCGAACATCGTCGTACCTGCCTCTCCTGCGGAGGCCGTCGGCTGCCGGTTCCCGGGAGGGTGCCCGGCGGATGGCAGGCGGCCGCAGCCTCCGCACCCTCCCATCGTCCCGCTGCGGCGCCGGACCGGCCAGCGGCGGGTCCGTACCGGTCGTGTCGGGCGGCGATACGCCGCTCCAGGGTCACCGTAGAGGTCACTGCTGCGCGCTCCGTTCCGCGTCTGCCTCCGCCTGTGCGGCCTCCGCGAGGGCGGCGAGGGTGTCCAGCCTGCTGGCCCACAGGGCCGTCAGATAGTCGGCGAGCGGGCCCAGCGCCTCGCGGTCCGCCCGGTAGATGCGTTTCGTCCCATCCTTGCGCAGGACGACCCCCCATGGCTGACATCGCTCTGCAGATCACCGTCGACGCCGCCCCGGCCGCCGTACGCGACGCCGTCACCACCCGCGAAGGCATCGCCGGCTGGTTCACCAGCGGCGTCGCGGTGGACGGCGGCGTCCAGCTGCTGACCTTCCCTGGCTACCCGGGTGGACCGTGGCGGTTCGAGATCACCGAGGAGTCGGCGCAGCGCGTGGCCATGAGCGTCGTCGCCGGCCCGCCGCACTGGATCGGCGCCGAGATCGTGTACGGCCTCGAGGCCGCCGGCGGCGGCACCGTGCTGCGCTTCGACCACACCGGGTTCGCGGCCGTCGACGACGAGTTCCGCTGCGTGGCGCAGACCTGGGCGGAGCTCCTGACCGGGCTGCGGGCGTACGCCCAGGGCGGCGTGCCCGCGCCGAAGTTCGTGGTCGAGGCGCCGCTGGCCGAGGTCGCGCGGGTGTTCGCCGACACCGTGCGGGCCGTCCCGGCCGAGGCGCTGGACGGCGCGACGCCGTGCGCGGAGTTCACGGTCGGCGGGCTGCTCGGCCACCTCGCGCCCGTACTGGCGAACTCGGCGCTCGCCGCGCGCAAGCAGCCGCTGTCCGCGGAGCCCGTCGACGCCGCGCCGACGTACGTCGCGGAGCTGGCGCTGGCCGCCGCTGCCGCCTGGGCGGAGCCCCGCGCGGTCGAGGGCGTGACCGTCTTCGGCCCCGGCGAGATGCCCGCGGAGTTCGCTCCATGATCACGCTGCAGGAGCTGGCGCTGCACGGCTGGGACCTGGCCCGTGCCGTCGGCCGCCCGTACCAGGTCAGCGGCGCCGCCGCCGCGGTGCTGGCCGTGGTGGAGCAGATAGCCGAGCAGGCCCGCGCCACCGGCGGCTACGGCCCGGCGATCGCCGCGCCCGCCGGCGCCGACGCGTTCGCCCGCGCGCTGGCCGCGTCGGGTCGCGCCGCCTGAGAGGGAGCGGAAGCCGCCTGACGGGGAGTGGAGGCCGCCCGACCAGGCATGGAGGCCGCCTGACCAGGCGTGGAGGCCGCCTGACCAGGCGTGGAAGCGAGCGCTGCGGGCCCCCCCAACCGCCCCAGCGCGCACCACGCCCCCCGCGGGCGGTACGGCCGTCCGCTGGCAAACATGGAGGGAGGATGTACCCAGGTGGCGAATGATTGAT